>CAZAGA010000089.1:0-10751 GCA_964484335.1 uncultured Anaerolineaceae bacterium | reverse complement strand
CAGCCCCACCAGCTAACATTTCCATCGCAGTTCCCATCAAAGCCGAATCTGGCAGCCTGGCATTCCGGCTATACAGAGAGCCAGCTGCCCACAGAAACGCTCCTAAAAGTAATGCCAGGATTCCAACCAGGTCAAGGTTTTGAGTTTGGTTGATGAAATTCAATGGATTAATTAACACCAGGATTCCTAGGAAGCCAATCACCACGCCGGCCCAGGTTTGCAACGATGAGCGCGAGCCACCAGGCCGGATGGCATCCATCACGGCCATCCACAAAGGGGCAGAGCCAACAATCAAAGCCGCTACCCCAGAGGCAACCCGCTGTTCAGCCCAAACCACGTTCCCATTCCCACCCAGGAGCAACAGCAGGCCAACTATGGCAGCGGAGCGCCATTCAACCCGGGTTGGTCGTGGATCACCGGAGGATCGACGCCAGGCATACAAAATCCCACCGGCTACCAGAAATCGCGTTGCTGCCATCAGGAAAGGAGGCATGCTTTCCACCGCAAAACGGATCGCCAGATAGGTCGATCCCCAGACCACGTACACAGCCGCCATCGCAAGCCAGATTTTTGCTTTCAATTTTTCTCCGCTAACTAGTTCTTTATCAACTATCTTAATCCAGGTAAACCAGCAGGTCGCTCCGTCCACGTAATTCAGCAATTGAGTTCAAGCCTAAAATTTTCAAAATACCCGCCAACTGCCATAACCAGGAAGTATACAGGTTGACAATTTGCATATAGCCTACATCGGAGTCGATTTTCTTCGCGTGTTCTGGGTCAGTAGTCGTAATCCCAAATGGGCATCCGAGGCCTTTCTCGCAGCTCGCCACCCGGATGCAGCCGAGGGCGACCAATTCAGCAGTTCCGATCACTGCTCCATCAGCTCCCAAAGCAATTGCTTTAGCGACATCAAAAGCTGTCCGTAAACCACCAGAAGCCATCAAGGTAATATCATCGCGGATTCCCTCCGCCTTCAGGAAACGGTGGACCTTTGGAATCGCAAACTCGATTGGCATAGCTATGTTTTTCTTAGCAATTTCTGGAGCAGCGCCAGTTCCGCCATAGGCGCCATCCAGGTGGACAATATGGGTGCCGGCATAATAGGAGCCAACCGCAACCATATCTACATCGGTTGGCGTGGATACCTTTACACTGACCAGAGCGCGCGGATTGGTCTGCAATAACCAATCAACGTGTTTCTTGTGATCTTCGACCGAATAAACACTGTGAAATGGGAAGGGTGAAAACAATGAAGTTCCCTGAACCGCCTCACGCAAACGGGCTACGGATTCAGTATTCTTATTCCCTAACAGGTGGCCGCCGAGGCCTGGCTTGGCACCCTGTGCATATTTGATTTCAAGCACGGGTGCACGCTGAATGGTTCGCTCACTAACTCCAAACAAACCAGTTGCGACCTGCGTAATAATATGGTCGCTGTAAGGCTCAAGGTCTTCGGGGTATCCACCCTCACCCGTGGAGAATAAGCCGCCCAAATGTTGAGCGGCTCTTGCTCGAGCCAACATGACTGGCATACCAATACTCCCGTATGACATTCCCGCGCCATACCAAGGCATGGGCAATCGGATCGCCGGGCGATCCGAAGCACGCCGATTTAAGAGCAATGAAAGATCAAAATCCTTTGGGTCTACTGCGGGCGCCGGGCCTGGATCGCGTCCAATTTCAAAAGCAAATGCAATCCGATCGAAACCACCCTCAGAAGCACCGAGGCGATATTCCAGATCGGCAGATGGGGGTAGACCAGTCTTGGCCTGGCGTTGAGAAGATAACAGCAAAGCCGTGGTCCAGCGGAAATCCCCTTCCCCACCCGATGGTTGAGGCAGTTTCGGATAGTGCGCCCGTGGCTGGCTGCCTCCCAAGTTAGCACGGAAGGCCGGTTCTTCATTAACTACCCAAATTGTCCTGCCGATTTCGCCGCGCAGGCGGCGCACCTCCCGCATACCCATCGCACCTAGCGCTTCCAACAATTGGTCTCGCCAAGCGCCAAGCAGGTTGATTAGCCTTTGAGCACCCCAATCTGGATCCAGGCTTTCATTTTCAACAGAGCAGCGAGATTTATCTGCCCACAACGCGCAGCCCCAGGCAACCTGCATGGCGAAATCGATTGCTGTTAGGTCAGCGCCACACGCAATTAGCTTGGCAACATGTTCAGCTGCAGCGACTCCGCCGCTGACAACCAGGGTGGCCTGATCGCGGGTAGCCTGCTTTACCAGATGCAAATGGACTTCACGGATTGCATCGACTAGGTGACGTCCGTCCAAATCTAAACCAATATCATCTCCATAGAGATGAACTACCGGAATTCCTGCATCTACCCATTCCGCAGCCAGCCTGGCAGCCTGGCTAGAAAGTGGAAGGCGAGCGGCTACGACCACTCCCGGCCAACGGTCTATGGCCCGGCGCCACAAGGCCGGCGTTTTGGTCAAGTTTTCATCCTCAACCTCAATATATACCGGTTCCCAGCCTGCAGGCACCCGGTCAAAATTCGTCTCGGTTAGTCGCAATGCCAGGTTGGCCCGAAATGCGCTTAAATCATCCTGAATATCTTCAGGTGTCAATATTGCCAAGGTGTCTATTTGGTAGGCTGTTTTTGAGATAGCCTGGATTGCCCCGCGGCCTGGTAAAGGATAAGCCAGCGGGCCCAATAGAACTGGAAAAGGTAACCTAATAGAAGGTGGCAGGTTGGTCAAGAGCTGACCGGAACGATCGAATTCCAATCGCTGCACCCCTCCGCCCAAATCAACCTGGGTAGAGATGTACTCACGACCATGAATCCCATCCCGCGTTGGCCGGACGATTTCACTCATATCAAGCCAGATACCTTCGAAGCCCTGGCCAGCAAATTTTCCACCATACCCTGCACCTGATATCGGAATCCGGCCAGTTTCAGCCTGATACCAGGTTTGGGTGATTATTTCCGCTGTCCAATAAGGATCACCGCGTTGGCTTGAGCCGGAAAATACCGTATGACCGTATTTGATATAGGAATCCGATGGATCGAGGAAAAATTGGACAGGATAACCGCCTGGCGGTGGACCTGCGGGTCGAGACTCGATGTGATAGCGGCTATTTTGTCTCATAATCTTTTTCAGCCTACTTAACAATAGAAACAAACCGCCGGGTTGGCGGTTTGTTTCTATTCTCCAATAAAATAAACCGCTTAATCCCCAGACGAGCCAGCAGATTTCAGCTTGGGCGCTGGTTTCTTGCTTTGACGAATGCTCCAGTATACTCCTGCTAGCAAAAGCACTACAACCACCCAACCCATGGTCGTCAGAGGCGAGTATTTCACCAAGATCGGTGCAGCCAAAAGCGAAACCAGGTTTACCACCTTAATCATCGGGTTCAAAGCCGGACCAGCAGTATCCTTGAGCGGATCACCCACGGTATCGCCAACGACGCCAGCTTTATGCCGTTCAGAACCTTTACCGGTATTTCCCGCCAGGTTGCGCGGTTCGTCCTCAATCGCCTTCTTGGCATTGTCCCAGGCGCCACCAGCGTTGGACATGAACACAGCCAAAAGCTGACCGCTGAGGATAACTCCAGCCAGGAAACCGCCCAACGCTTCTACACCTAAGACCATACCGATCACCAGGGGCATTAGCACAGAGAAGGTTGCCAGGGGGATCAGCTCTTTCTGAGCCGAGGCGGTTGAAATAGACACAACCCGGGCATAATCTGGCTCGACCTTACCTTCCATCAACCCTGGGATGCGAAACTGGCGACGAACCTCCAGCACGATCTGTCCAGCCGCACGGGTGACTGCGCGGATGGACAAAGAACTGAACAGCCAGGGTAGGGCGCCGCCAATCAGCAAGCCAATGAACACATCGGTTTCAGAAACACGGATCGATTGCAGCGTTTCCATGCCCAAGGCTGCCTGGACTCGGCCGACATCTGTGATGTATGATGCAAACAAACTGACCGCGGCAATTACAGCCGATGCAATGGCCACCCCCTTGGTTATTGCCTTGGTTGTGTTGCCCACTGCATCCAAATCAGCCATGATCTGGCGCGCCTTGCGGGTATTCTCATCCTCCATCTCGTGCCAGGCCATCTCGCCAATTCCATTGGCATTATCCGAAATCGGGCCGTAGGAGTCCATGGCGACATTATTCCCGGTATGGCTCAACATCCCGATACCGATCATCGCCACCGCGTACAAAATATAGGTCGCACCTTCAGCGGTGTAAAGCAGCATCGCCACGATGAAGCTGATAGTAATTACGATCAAGGCCCAGACGCTCGACTCCATACCCACCGAGAGGCCGGACAGGATGGTAGTTGCTGGTCCGGTTTCGGTGGATTCGACGATTTCCTTGACCGGCGCTTTTCGAGTAGCGGTAAAGTAAGAAGTGAGGGGGTTGAAGGCCACAGCCAATCCCACACCGACCGTAGTCAGCATCGCCAGTCGCCAGTCATTCGCATACAGGACTGCCACAATGAAGGCGAAGATGACGGTGTTTACCGAGGACACTTCATACGAGCGGAACATGGCCTCTTCAGCATCATGGGCACGTAGGAATTTAATCGGGAATTTTTCCCAGATCGGAACGGTAAAGGTTCCCAAGATCGAGCTAATCACGCCAATACCTCGGATAATCAGCGGATAGACGATCCATTTCAGGCTTTGGGTAGGATCCAAAGCCACCAAGGCTAGGCCCAGGATCAGAGCTGAGACAATGGTAACCTCATAGCTCTCGAATATGTCGGCCGCCATACCAGCGCAGTCGCCAACATTATCGCCAACCAGGTCGGCGACTACCGCGGCATTCCGCGGGTCGTCTTCTGGGATGTCTTTCTCGACCTTGCCGACCAGGTCAGCGCCTACATCAGCTGCCTTGGTGTAAATACCTCCGCCAACGCGCATGAACAATGCCAGGAGGGTGCCTCCAAATCCAAAACCGAGCAAGGCATCCGGAGCAGCCCGGCCAAAAATGATGAAGATAACCGTTCCTCCCAGCAAGCCTAATCCATCGGTCAACATGCCCGTCACGGTGCCAGAGTAATAGGCAATCGAAAGCGCCTCATTGAAACCGCGCCGTGAAGCAGCTGCCACGCGAACATTGGCCTGAATCGCCATGCGCATTCCAAGCTGCCCAACGATCAACGAGAAAGAAGCCCCTAAAATGAAAGCTACTGTCCGGCCAATCGCAATGATGATCGTCGTATTTTCTGGAAACTCTTCAACTGCTTCCGGGGTTGGCGGGACGATATAGACACTTAAAAACAACGCCACCGCCAGCATGGCGATGACGGGCAGGATTGTTTTTAATTGTCGATTCAGGTAGCTATCTGCGCCAATACGGATCGCGTTCCAAACTTTCTGCATCTCCGGGGTACCCTTGTCTTTCTTCATCACTAGGCCCCGGAGTAGCCAGGCATAAACCAGGCTGATGATCGCGGTAGCTACGACGCCTAAAACAGCGATTTGCTCAAAACCGTTTAGACCATGTCTGGCTAAACCAAATAGATTCATACATCCTCCTTAAGAAATGAATGAGTGGTTGGTGCCAAAGATTTAATAACCCAATTTTAGACGAGATTGCATTCTTAGGCAAGCAATTTATCAAAATCAATTTGTCAGACAATTGACACCAAAAGAAAACTTTGATAAACTCTTAAATGTCAGACAATTCCTAATAAATCCTGACCCCCAAAGGTTTACAACTATGTCCACCCTACTCGTCCGGCATGCTGACATGCTGGTCACCATGGATGACCAGCGGAGAGAAATCACGGATGGCGGGCTGTTCATCCGAGATGGGTTTATTGAAACCGTCGGGCTCAGTCATGACCTGCCTGAAACGGCTGACGAAGTCCTGGATTTGACCGGGCATATTGTCTTGCCTGGCTTGATTAATACCCATCACCATTTCTACCAGACCCTGACCCGTGCAGTACCAGATGCTCAAAACGCTAACCTGTTCAATTGGTTGAAAACCTTATACCCGATCTGGGGCCGGATGACCGCTGAAGATATCCGGATATCGACCCAGGTTGCCCTGGCAGAACTGGCACTCTCTGGTTGCACAACAGCTTCAGATCATCTTTATATTTTTCCTAATGGATCAAGATTAGACGATGAAATCTTGGCTGCCAAGGAAACCGGGCTGCGTTTACATGCCTCCAGAGGTTCGATGAGCCTGGGAGAGACCAAAGGCGGACTGCCCCCCGACCACGTGGTCGAAACAGAATCATTCATCTTGAAAGATTCCCAACGCCTGATTGAAACCTATCATGATCCAAACCCTGGATCTTACACTCAGATTGTCCTGGCACCTTGTTCGCCTTTCAGCGTCACCGCCGACTTAATGCGAGAGAGCGCCTGCCTGGCGCGCGAGTATGGTGTGCATCTGCATACCCATCTGGCGGAAACTCAAGACGAGGAGGCTTTCTGCATTGCCAAAGTAGGTTTCCGCCCCGTGGCCTACATGGAGCAACTCAATTGGGTCGGTCCAGATGTCTGGTTCGCCCATTCGGTGCATGTTAATACGGACGAAATCAAGCTCTATGGTCAAACCGGATGCGGGGTAGCTCATTGCCCGACATCTAATATGCGCCTGGCATCTGGGATAGCGCCGATCCTGGAGATGCTGTTTGCTGGTGTCAAAGTTGGTCTGGGTGTGGACGGATCGGCGAGCAATGATGGTTCACATCTCTTAGCAGAGGTGCGCCAGGCAATGCTACTCTCGCGCGTGAAAGCTGCTTTGGGTGGAGCATCTCTTTCCAACGCTGGCGGAGCAGCAATCATGACTGCCCGCCAAGCGCTTGAAATCGCGACCCTGGGCAGCGCTTCCGTGCTGGGCAGGCAGGACCTCGGCTCCCTGGCACCTGGAAAATGCGCTGACTTCTTTGCTGTCAACCTGAACCAATTGGAGCTAGCCGGCGCGCTGCACGATCCGTTAGCTGCCTTAGTCTTCTGTACACCGGTTCAAGCTGATTACACAATTGTCGGCGGAAAATTTGTGGTTAAGGAAAGGCAAGTGGTGAACCTAGACCTGCCCAGCCTGGTCCGCCAACACAATACTGCAGCAAAAAGATTGGTCAGGGGTCAAGAATGAGGCAATCACGATGAACCAATCCAATCCTCCGGATACCCGAAAGCTCTCAGCAGTCGCGTTGGGGCGTGAAAAAGCCGACCTGGTCATCCGGTCTGGCCGGTGGGTCAGTGTCCAATCTGGCGAGATCATTCCCAATACAGACATTGCCATCTCTGGGGAAAGAATCGCTTATATAGGTCCCGATGCCAGCCATACAATTGGAGAATGTACTCAGGTTATCGATGCTCAAGACCGTTTTCTAGTTCCAGGCTTGTTGGATGGCCACATGCACGTCGAATCCGGTATGCTTACCGTAACTGAATTCGTTCGAGCAGTTATTCCCCACGGAACGACCGGAATGTTTGTCGACCCGCATGAAATTGCCAATGTCTTTGGTTTGCCTGGCGTGAAACTGATGGTTGATGAGGCAGCCTTTCAGCCTATCCATGTTTGGGTTCAAATGCCATCCTGTGTACCATCGGCACCTGGCCTGGAAACGCCTGGGGCAAGCATAGGCCCGGAAGAAGTCGAACAAGCCTTTACCTGGCCTGAAATTATTGGGTTGGGAGAGATGATGAATTTTCCGGGCGTGATTGCAGGGGATAAGAAAATGCATGCCGAGATGGCCGTTACCCGTGCTGCCAGAAAAGTCATCGGCGGTCATTATCCCACGCCTGACCTTGGCCCGGCTTTCCACGCCTATGTCGCCGGCGGAGCAGATGATGACCATGAAGGGACAACCCTGGAGGATGCGGCTGCGCGCGTTCGCCAGGGCATGAAGGCGATGCTGCGTTTCGGATCAGCCTGGCATGATGTTGCCGAGGGAGTTCGCGCAATCACAGAGTTGGGCTTGGAAGCTCGCCATTTCATTTTATGCACGGATGATTCACATTGCGAGACCCTGGTCAATGAGGGCCATGTCAACCGAGCCCTCAAGCAGGCCATTGCCCACGGTATCCCCCCCATAACCGCAATCCAGATGACCACACTGAATACCGCCGAACATTTCGGAGTTTCAAAAGATGTGGGCATGCTGGCGCCAGGCCGTTACGCCGATCTACTGATTGTTCCAGACCTGGTCAGCTTCACGCCAGATCAGGTCTTTGCAAAAGGCCGGCTAGTAGCGCAGGATCAACAACTGGCAGTGGATATCCTGGCTTTCCAATATCCATCCTGGTCAACCGCCTCAATCCACCTTGCCAGAAGGCTCACCGCTGAGGATTTCTGTCTCCGCGTTCCCCAAAATGGTTCGACAAGCGGGCATCGTATCGCAAATGTAATTGGAGTGATTGAAAATCAAGCTCCAACCCGGCATCTGCAGCTTGAAGTGAACATTACGGATGGAGAAATCAAAGCTGACCTTACCCGAGATTTGGTCAAAATCGCCCTGGTGGAACGCCACCATGGAACTGGCCGGATCCAGTTAGGCCTGGTTTCTGGATTTGGATTTGGTCGATCCTGTGCAATTGGTTCAACCGTAGCACACGACAGCCACCATATGATCCTGGTGGGCAGCGACGATGTCGACCTGGCTCTGGCTGCTAATTGGCTTGCTGAAATAGGGGGCGGTCAGGTTGTCGTCAGTCAAGGAGAAGTAATCGGCCAGGTTGCTCTACCCATTGGCGGTTTAATGTCAAACCAACGAGCGGAAATCGTCGCCAGGCAGGCTGCGAGCATTTTGGAAGGATTTAAACGGTGCGGTTGCCAGCTTAACAATCCAAACATGCAGCTCAGCCTACTGGGCCTGGTGGTGATCCCTGAATTGCGGATATCCGACCTGGGATTGGTTGATGTCAGTCAATTTTCATTGATCCCTTTAATCCAAGAGAATAGCTAGCCCAAGAAAAGCCTCTATAAGAGTTATTCATGCCCAACCAAACCGTTTCCCAAAAGCTGAATGAACGCCTGGTGCAAATCATTGCATCCACACCCCCAGGCGACCGACTGCCATCTGAACCGCACCTGGCCAAGCAATTAGGCGTCTCGCGCGCCACGTTGAGAGAAGCAATGCGGACCTTTGAATCCCAGGGACTTCTCCGCAGGAGGCAGGGGTCAGGTACCTTTGTCACCCACCCTTCGACAGTTATTGATAGTGGACTGGAGATCCTGGAGAGCATTGAAACCTTAGCGCAGCGTAAAAACTTGCCGGTCAAAATGGGCACGTTGAAGGTTGAAGAGCGACCGGCAAATGAAGAAGAATGCCAGGCATTAGGGATCAGTGCCAGTTGCCAGGTTGTCCAGGTCTCGCGTGTGATTGAAGCCGAAAATAGGCCGGTTGCTTTCCTGGTCGATATCCTCCCGGTTGATGTAATGACTCCCGATGACCTCGATACCGGTTTTAGCGGATCCGTTCTAGATTTTCTTCTCGAACGCGGCAGCCCAGCATTGGCTGTCTCGCGCACCAATATCACAGCCGTCACTGCGAATTCAGAAATTTCTCGAGCGCTTGGAATTCAACGCGGTGACGTCTTGCTTCATTTTTACGCCTCCCTCTATTCAAGTGATGGGCGGGTGGTAGACTTTTCATATAGTTACTTCTTACCTGGTTACTTCAATTTCCATGTCGTTCGACGGGTGAGTTAACTAAAAAGCGTGGGTTGTCCCTGGCCTTAATGGATTATCCAGAAAGGCCAGTTCAATGATCAAAATAAACAACAATAAAGGAGAAAAGCAATGCGTAGTTTCCAAGGAAGAGACATTCTGTCGCTGAAAGAGTTCGAGCGAAACGAATTCTTCCATGTTTTGGATGTGGCCAAGACCATGGAGCCAATTGCCCGCAGCCGGCGTAACAGCGAGATGCTCAAGGACAAAACCATGGTAACAGCCTTTTACCAGCCGAGCACGCGGACCCGCCTGGCTCATGAAGCTGCAATGCACCGGTTGGGTGGGCACGTCACTGGTTTTTCCGATGCAAAAATGACCCGTGCGGGAGATTTCTATCAAGAGTCAATCAAAGATACTGTCAAAATGCTGGAGTTCTATGGCGATGTGATCGTCATGCGACACTTCCAACAGGGAGCGCCGCATGAAGCTGCCAAATGGGCCTCGGTGCCGATTATTAACGGCGGTGACGGCTGGGGCGAACACCCGACGCAAATCCTGACTGACTTGTACACTGTTCTGCGCGAGAAAGGCACCATCGACGGCCTGAACTGGTTAGCGGTTGGCGATATGCGCATGCGTACCATGCATTCTCTCGGCTATGCTTTGACCCAATTCGACTGCCCGATTACCTTTGTCGCCCCGCCAGAAATGTCCTTGACAGACGATTTCAAAAAGGAACTGAAGCAGTTCAGCCTGAACTTCACTGAAGCCGAGCACGTCGAGCAGGCCATTCACAAGGCAGACGTCATCCTGGTTGAACCAGTTGTTCAACCCGATTACACCAAGTCTCGCGATGAGCGCTCCGGCAATGTAGGCATGACACCGGCGAATTATAAAATCACCCGTGAACTCTTGGAAACCAAGGCCAAGCCAGGAGCCATATTGCTCCACTCGCTGCCCCGCATGGATGAAATCCCGCCCGATGTGGACATCACGCACTGGTCTCGCTACTGGCAAGAAGCTTTCTACGGCGTTGTAATGCGCATGGCGATCATCGGCCTGGTGCTAGGCGCCATGGAATAAAAGAACCGGCAGGGGCAAATCCCACCGGACAGGAATTATGGAGGATATATGCAAACCGACCTT
>CAZAGA010000088.1:0-11062 GCA_964484335.1 uncultured Anaerolineaceae bacterium | reverse complement strand
TGCAACTCCACCCACAAGGATTGTGATCCACCTTTCCAGGCTTCGCGGGAGGAAATGGATGTCAAAACCTGTCCTGTTAACCGTTGACGATGATCCGCAAGTGCTCAATGCAGTCGAGCGCGACCTGCGCCGGCATTACCGCAGCGAGTACCGCGTGATTAAGGCCAGTGCCGGGTTGGAGGCCCTGGATGTGGTTCGCCAGCTCTCCCAGCGCGGCGACCCCTTGGCGCTCTTCCTGGTTGACCAGCGCATGCCCGGCATGACCGGGGTCGAGTTCCTGTCCCAGGCTTTGAAGTTTTACCCCCAGGCGCGCAAAGTCCTCTTGACGGCTTACGCCGACACCCAGGCGGCGATTGAGAGCATTAACGAAATCGGTCTCGATTACTACTTGATGAAACCCTGGGACCCACCCGAGCAGAACCTGTATCCGGTCCTGGATGACCTGTTGAGCGCCTGGTGGCAGGAAGCTCCGCCGCCATTCGATGGTATTCGAGTGGCTGGGACGCTCTGGTCGCCAAAAAGCCACGAGGTCAAGGATTTCCTGGCCCGCAACCGCATTCCCTACCATTGGCTGGATATCGAGCAGGACGCCCAGGCAGCGGTGTTGGTCGAAGCTGCTCTGGCTGGACAGGCTCACCGCCTGCCGGTAGTCTTCTTCCCAGATGGCAGCCTGCTGGTGGAGCCAGACTTTAAGACCCTGGCGGACAAAGTAGGCCTGCACACCCAGGCTGCCGCGCCCTTTTATGACTTGATTATCATCGGAGCCGGTCCGGCCGGTCTAGGAGCGGCGGTATATGGCGCTTCCGAAGGCCTGAAAACCTTGATGATCGATAAAGAAGCTACCGGCGGACAGGCCGGCACCAGCTCGCGGATCGAAAACTACCTCGGTTTCCCCAAAGGATTGAGCGGAGCCGAGCTGGCCCAGCGGGCGACCACCCAGGCTACCCGCCTCGGAGCTGAGATCCTGACTGCCCAGGAAGTCGTCCAGGTGCGGGTCGAAGATCCCTACCGTTACGTCTTGCTCACCGATGGCAGCGAGCTGGGCTGCCGCAGCTTGATCATCGCCGGTGGGGTGACAGTCCGCCGCTTGGAAGCGCCGGGCGTAGAGCGCCTGACTGGAGCTGGGGTGTATTATGGCGCTGCCCTGACCGAGGCGGCTTATTACCGGGACCAGGCCGTCTTCGTGGTCGGTGGGGCTAACTCGGCTGGCCAGGCGGCCATGTTTTTCTCACGTTATGCTTCCCAGGTAACCATGCTGGTGCGCGGACCTGGGCTGCAGGAAAGCATGTCGCAATACTTGATCGACCAGATCCAGGCTACACCGAATATTGCCTTGCGCACCCATTGCGAGGTTGTGGAAGCGCACGGTGCTGATCGCCTGGATGCGATCAGCCTGCGCGACACCGAAAGCGGCGCGCTGGAGATGATCCCTGCGGCTGCTTTATTCATTTTTATCGGCGCGGTGCCTCACTCTGGCATGGTTGCTGGCCTGGTCGAGTGCAACCGGGCTGGTTTTATTCTGACCGGGGCGGACCTGCTGCGCGGTGGCAAGAAGCCAGCCGGTTGGAAGCTGGTCCGTGATCCATTCCTGCTGGAAACCAGCGTACCCGGTATTTTCGCCGCTGGTGATATTCGCCAGGGTGCGGTCCGCCGGGTGGCCTCGGCGGTCGGCGAGGGCGCCATCGCAGTCAGCCTGGTTCACCAGTACCTGCGCACGGTATGAATACGATTATCGATTTCTTACGCCGCGTCCCGCTCTTTGCTGGTCTCCCGGAGGAGGATCTCGAACGCCTGTGCCGGATGATGAGCGAAGTCAGCCTGGCGGCTGGTGAGATGCTATTCGCTGAAGGCGATCCAGGCGACCGGGCCTATATCATCGCTTCCGGCGAGTTGGAAGTGATCAAAGCTACGGGCGGCAGGCCGATTCTGCTCTCGGTACGCAGCGCCGGGGATGTGATCGGCGAGATGGCCATCCTGGAGGACGCCCCGCGCAACGCCAGCGTGCGTGCCCGCAGCGCCGTTTTGCTCTACGCGATCGATCACCAGCATTTCGAAGACCTGCTGGCGACCAGCCCGACTGCCTCACGTGTCTTGCTTAACACCGTCCTGGCCCGTTTCCGCTCGACTTCTCTCTTGCTGCGCCAGAGCGAGAAAATGGCCCAATTGGGCACGCTGACCGCCGGGGTGGCCCACGAGCTGAATAACCCGGCTTCGGCGGTTCAGCGCGGCGCCGAGCAGCTCGAAGGCGCGCTGGCGGCTTATGCTGCTGCCCAGGCGCGCCTCGGCGGGCTGGCACCCGATCCTGCCCAGCAGGCTATCCTGGACGAGTTGTCCACGCAGGTTCGCCGGATGGCCGGTCAACCCGCTGAATATATCGATCCCCTGGCTCGTAGTGACCAGGAATATGCCCTGGAGACCTGGCTGGAGGCGCAGGGTGTCCCCGATCCTTGGGAGTTGGCGCCAAACCTGGCCCGGCTCGGCTTTGATATCCCGCGCCTGGATGGACTGGCTGGTCGTTTCCAGCCCAAGGATTTTCCGATCATCAGCTCCTGGTTGGGGGCGGCCTATACGGCCTTTAATTTGTTAGCCGAAATCGGCCAGGGCGCCCGCAGAATTTCAGAGATCGTCAAAGCGCTCAAAACCTATACCTACCTGGACCAGGCTCCAGTCCAGGCAGTCGATATTCAGGAAGGGATCGATAACACCCTCCTGATCCTGCGTAGCAAGCTGGTGCGCTTGAAAGTGATCCGTGCTTACACCCCGGGCCTGCCGCGCATCCAGGCCTATGGCAGCGAGCTCAACCAGGTTTGGACGAACTTGATTGATAACGCTGCCGATGCCCTGGAGCATTCCCCTAATGGTCAGATTATCCTGCGCACCCTGCTCCAGGACGGCTGCATCTGGGTTGAAGTAGAGGATAATGGCCCTGGGATTCCCACCGAGAACCTCACCAAAATCTTCGATCCCTTCTTCACCACCAAACCGCCCGGCAAAGGCACTGGCCTGGGATTGGAAATCACCTATAACATCGTCGTGAACAAGCATCGCGGCGAGATCAAGGTATTCTCACAACCTGGAAAAACCGTCTTCCGGGTCATTCTTCCGATTAATTTTGAAAGCGAGGAGCCTCTCTTGACCAGTTCAACGCCTGAAACGAAAACCAGTGACACCCGTCTTAAGCAAATCCTGCAGGATACCCGCACCATTGCCGTGGTGGGCGCTTCGGCCAAGCCGGATCGGCCCGGTCATACCATCCCAGCTTTTCTGCAGTCAGCCGGTTACCGGATCATCCCGGTCAACCCGATGCTGGACAGCCTGTTGGGCGAAAAGGCTTACCCCGATCTGCCCTCGATCCCAGGGCCGGTAGACCTGGTGGATATCTTCCGGCGCAGCGACGAAGTTCTGCCGGTGGTCGAGCAGGCGATCCAGATTGGAGCGAAAGTGGTCTGGATGCAAGAAGGTGTGGTCAATGAGCAGGCGGCCGAGGTCGCCCGGCAGGCCGGCCTGGAAGTGGTGATGGATACCTGCCTGGGCGAGACTTACCGCCGGCTGTTCCCAGCCTGACGGCTGTAATCAGCGCGGATTTTTTGGTTATAGTGGATATTGACTTGCCAGCTTTCTCTTAGGTATGGGTCAGTCAATCGCTGGGCAGTGCTGTTGAGCCATTCATAGGCTTGCTGTAGGAAAGGGAACGCCGCATCGATCTGGCCGTTGTCGCGCAGTGCCCGGTAATGTGTATAGTAGAAGTGTCCCAGGTTGCCGGTCTCCTGGTTATCCTTGATCAGCTCGATTGCCTCGGATGAATAGCGCAGCGCCTGGGCTGGCTGGTTCATGGATAGCAGCAAGCGCGCTTGTAGATCGAGGATAAATGCCAGCGGGATCTGCAGTTTTAATTGGCGCAGTTGGGCGGTCGGGCCGGTTAACTGCGTGAAGGCAGCCTGCCAGTGCTCTGGGCTGCCGAAAAGCCAGGCGATATAGGCGCTGTTGAAATAGGGATCGATAAAGGTGTCCGGCTCCGGGCTGGCCAGCGCCAGGTCGCGACTTTGGATCAGGTTGCGTCGCGCCGCCTCAACTTGCCCGGTTAAAGCCTGTAAGCGGCCAACCCAGGAAAGCAGGTCGATCCGGTTACGCTGCTCATCACGCAGCTCGGCCAGCGCCAGGGCCTCCTCAGCATACACGAGCGACCGCTCATATTGGCCCAGGTCGTGCAGCACCTCGGTCAACTGGCGAGCGGCGATAAAGTTCATACTGGTGTCCTTACATTCCCGGGCCTGCTCGATCTGCTGTTCCAGGAAAGTCAATCCGCCCTGGTAATCGCCAGTCTGGATATACACATAATAGACATAGTTCGCCAGCAGCATGGCAACGGTAAAATCATTCCCGATCCCCTGGGCGATCTCTAGCCCCCTCAAGAAATAGTTGCGCGCTTCTTCCAGGCGCCCCAGCTCGACCAGTGCGCCGCCGATCGCGTTCAGCGCGTTGCATTCTTCTGCCCGGTCGCCGACCTGGCGGTGGATTTCAAGCGCCTCCAGGTATAGCTCGAGCGCTTTGCCGTGCTGGTTCTGGTGAGCGTAGGCGATGCCCAGGCGGCGCAGGCTGGTGCCCTCTTTGCGGCGGTCTTTAGCCTGCCGGCTCAATTGAACGGCTTCTTCAGCCAGCGCTTGCCCCTGCAGGTGATCACCTAAGTTGGTGTAGAGCAGCGCTTCCAGGTACAGGCAACTAATCATTTCACCAGTCTGGCCGGCCAGTTTGAAATTCTCGCGCGCTTGGTCCAGGTATACGATGCTATGGCGCAGGTCGCCATCCCGCCA
Source organism: uncultured Anaerolineaceae bacterium (assembly GCA_964484335.1). Lineage (GTDB taxonomy): Bacteria > Chloroflexota > Anaerolineae > Anaerolineales > UBA4823 > CAZAGA01. The sequence goes on along the minus strand of CAZAGA010000088.1, from coordinate 6,251 downwards.
GGTAGTTGTTGCCAGGCGATACTGGGCCTGGGCCAGGTAGAGCGGGTCGCCCAGCTTACTGGCCAGGTCAAGCGCGGCCTGCGCCGGTTGGCGGGCGGCGATGAAGTCGGTGTTCGAATAATAATCAACCTTTGCGATCAGAGCCCGAAAGCGTAGCATCTCGTCGTCTAATTGCTCGGCGATCGCCTGCAAAGCCTGGATGTCTTTTTGTTGCAGCTCGCGCTGGGCGACCAGGTCGTAGACCTTTACCCGCGCTGCCAGCAGTTCGAAACCTTCTCGGCTGGGTGATTCGCAAAATTCGAGCGCCCGGCTGTACTGGCGGATAGCGTCTTCGTTGGCGTAACGCGCTTCGGCCCGCTCCCCGGCCAGGGTCAAGTAGTGGCGGGCTTTCTCGTGGACTTCGGCCAGGCTATACTGGTAAGCCAGTGCTTCCAGGTCGTTTGGACGCAGCCTTTCGATCACCTCGGCAGCCTGGCGGTGCAGCCGGCGCCGGCGCAGCCCGCTCAGGCTGTCCACCAGGGTCATCGGGATCAGGGCGTGCACAAAGCGGAACGTGCCGCCTTTTGCCCCGCTGACATCCTCGATGAGTTGCGCCTGCAGGGCCTGTTCCAGGGCAGAGATTAGAGTTTCCTCTTTTTGCTCGCAGGCCGCCGCCAGCAGCTCGTAGTCGAATTCGCGGCCCAGGATCGCGGCCAGGCGCAGCACTTCCTGGCTTTCCGCTGGCAGCTTGCTTAGCCGGGCTTGAATGGTGATCCGGATACTCTGCGGCACTTCCAGGGCATCCAGTCTCGCCTGGCTCCAATTGCCGGCTGAAAAATCGAGCTTACCGCTCTCGACCAACGCCTTGCAGACTTCCTCGATATAGAAAGGATTGCCTTCAGTTTCCTGGAATATCCGGTCGAGAAATTCTTGCGGGGTCGGTTCGCCAAGCAGGGCGGTTAGAAGCTTGTCGGTCGCCTGGCGGTCCAGGCGGCCCAGCTTGATTCGCCTGGCCAGGCGTTCTCGTTGCAGGGAGAGCAACACATCCCGGAAAGGCAGTGATTCATCCAGCTCGACTTCGCGGTAGGTGCTGACCAGCATCAAGCGCTCGGTACGCAACCGGCGAGCCAGGAAGCGCAGCAACGCCAGGCTGGCCTCGTCGGCCCAGTGGGCGTCTTCTACCACCAGCAGGCAAGGCCGCGCCAGGCACAGCTGGCTGGTGAAGGCAGCTACGCTTTCGAACAGCCGCTGCTGCTCAGCCAGCGGGTCTAGCCGCGGGTTGGCTGGCAGGCCAGGAAAGATGCTTTGCAAGTCAGACGAAACTGAAACCAGGTCAGCCAGTAGATAATCTGGCCAGTCTGTCCGGTGGAAGGTCGGGTGATGGAGCACCTGGCGAAAGATCTGGGCAAAGGGGCTATAAGGTGCGCCGCCCTCCGGGTAGCACTCGCCGACCAGCGCCTGGCCGCCCGAGATCTCGACCAGGGTTACCAGCTCACGCACCAGGCGGGATTTGCCAATCCCTGGTTCACCGCTGACCAGCAGGAGCTGTCGCTCGCCGCTACGGGCGGTATGCCAGTACTGGCGCGCCTCGGCCAGCTCCTTTTCCCGGCCGATGATCTGGCCGCGCGCCATCCGCTCCAAAAGCGCCGGCTGCGGCAGGCTTAGGGCTGGCCCGGGTACTTCCTGTGTTGAGATCGGCCCGGATTGGAGCAGCGCTTCGAGATGCTGGCGAACCTCCCCGGTGTTGGCCGGCCGGCTGGATGGCGCCTTGGCAATCATCTGCACGATCAGGGCGTCCAGTCGGGCCGGGATCCCGGCGGCGCGCAAGCGCGGTGGCACCAGCGGAGCGTACAGGTGTTGGGAAATTACCGCCAGCGGGTCGTCTCCAGTGTAAGGCAGTTGGCCGGTGACGCTCTCGTAGAGCATCACCCCCAGGGCGTAAATATCGGTCCGGACGTCTACTTCCTGGCCGAGCGCCTGCTCGGGCGCCAGGTAAAAGACGGTCCCCGAGATCTCGCCTTCATTAGTCAGCCGGGAGGCGACCGGCCGGGAGAGGCCAAAATCCGTCAACTTCGCCACGCCTACCGAAGTCAGGATGACGTTCTCCGGTTTCAGGTCACGGTGCACGATCTGGTGGGCGTGGGCGTGCTCAAGCGCCAGGCAGATCTGGCGGAAGATGTCTAGTTTTTCAGTCAGGCTGGTGGGGTTATATTCGTGCAGCGTCTGGCCTTCGACCAGCTCCATCACGATGTAGAACAGGTCCCCGGCCTCGCCGGCGTCGTAGACCGTGACTATGTTGGGGTGGTTGAGTTGGGCGGCGGCTTTGGCCTCGCGTAACAGGCGGGCGCGCCCCTGGCTGCCCAGGGCCTTGCCGCCCAGCACCTTGATCGCTACACTGCGATCGAGCAGCAGATCCTGAGCCTGGAAGATCGTCCCGGCGCCGCCCTGGCCCAGCTCGCGGTCCAGTCGGTAACGTTCGTTGAGCAGCATGGTTTCGACCATACGGTCATTATAACGAAATATTTTCGAATTTAATTAGTTCTATAAGCTAAAAATCTCTCATTTTTCATTAATAATTGCCCTTAAAAAGATTCTATATAATCTTTATATCAGGATCATGATTGCCAGTTTTTCAGGGAGGAAAAAATGGGCAACCGATGTAAACAACTTAATTCAATTAGCCTTTGGCTGAAGTTCAGCCGAAAGTTCATCCTAATCCTGGGTCTAATCGGGATATTGGTTTTCTCGCCATTCATCCAGGTGCACGCTTTGGGGGAAATTACATTTACCGCCCAGGAGCTGGTCGGCCGTCCAACTGCAAGCTCGATCACTCTCCTGGTCATTCCCGACAGCGAAATTGAGCTTTTTTATGAGCTGGGGACAGCCCCAGGTGACTATTCAATCCAAACGGAAATTCAAGTAGCCCCTGGCGGTCAACCGCATGAAACGCTGATCGATGGGCTTGAGGCAAACACCCGCTATTATTATCGAATGCAATATTGCCAACCTGGTTTGGATTGGATTGAGCGTCCTGAACATTCATTTCAGACCCAACGCTCCCAGGGGGCTGCCTTCACCTTCACGGTGGTATCTGATTCCCATTTGAATGAAAGTTTAGGTGATGCCAGCCTGTACCAGCGAACTCTCTTGAATATCCAGGCCGATCGACCTGATTTCGATATCGACCTCGGCGATGCGTTCTTCACGGATGGAATGACAACCTCTCAGCAGGTGAATCAGGTTTATCTCTCACAGAAACCCTACCTGGATCAGATTGGTCACACTTCGCCAATTTTCCTGGCCTTGGGCAATCACGAAAACGAAGAGGGTTGGAATCTGGACGACACCGGCGACCCGGCCACCAGCCGTCCAGTAATGAGCGCCAATGCGCGGAAAATGTATTATCTAAATCCTGTACCGAATAGTTTTTACAGTGGAAATACTGATGCCTCGATCCCTGAAATAACCGGCGACCACCTTCGAGAAGATTACTACGCCTGGGAATGGGGCGATGCATTGTTTATCGTGATCGATCCCTTCTGGTATACCATGCGCAAGCCTTATCCCTTGAATATCGGGGGAGAGGACAATGATGAAACACCTAGTTTTGATAACTGGGATTGGACCCTGGGACAGCAACAATTTAATTGGTTCAAAGAGACTTTAGAGAACAGTTCGGCCCATTACAAGTTTGTTTTCAGCCACCATATGACCGGTGGGATGAATTTCTATGGTCGGGGTGGCGCCCAGTCAGCGCATTTATTTGAATGGGGTGGTTACAACTCGGATGAAACCACCTGGGGCTTTGAGCTTGAGCGTCCTGGTTGGGGTTCCCAGGCGATCCAACAATTGATGTCAGCCAACCACGTGAGCATCTTTTTCCACGGTCATGATCACGAGTTTGCTTATGAAGAACGGGATGGGGTAGCCTACCAACTCGTCCCGATGCCGAGTGATAACACCTATGGATATGGATTTAATACCTATAACGAATTGAATGAACACACCATCCGAGTGCTGCCTAACTCAGGCCACCTGCGGGTCAGTGTTTCTCCAACTGGCGCTACTGTCGAATACGTTCGCTCATTTCTCTCTGGAGGGACGAATGGCGAGGTGGCTTATGCCTACACTGTCTCTCCCGATAACGTCCAACCTGACGCTCAACCAGATCAGGCTGAAACGACCCTCAATGCATCTATTGAATTGGATGTCCTCGCGAATGACACAGATGCAGATGGCGATCCATTGAGTATTAGCACGATCTCGAACCCCGCCCATGGCAGCGCTGCAATCCTGCCTGGACAGACAATCCTGTATACCCCCGATCTGGCCTTTGTCGGTCAGGATAGTTTCACTTATACCATCCAGGATGCTTACGGTGAAAGCGATTCAGCTACGGTAAGCTTGGCAACCAGCCTGCCGGTTGAATTCCAGGAAGAAATTGGCTCGGGAGTGTTGAAAGATCCACTGGCCCCCAGCCTGGTGATCACCACCACGGCCGCAGTAAAATACGGCGACACGATTGTGATCGCCTACGTGAGCGATCCCGGTGAAGGTCTTGACATTCAGGTGACAGATGATGGTCCGACAGGCGATCCATATTCTCTTGTCGCCCAGGCAGTTAGCGATTCCCACCTCCAGGTTTACTTGTTTACAGCCTATTGCACGGGGGAGCTGCCGGTCGGCAGTGCGATTAGCATAACCTCGAGCGTTCTCGGTGGGACTCTCCCGAGCGCCAGAGCAGCGGTGGTGGGTTTGTTCAGTGGTCTGGCGCAAAACCCTCTCGACCAGCAACTCGGCAACCCGCTTGCTGGGCAGACCAATCCGCCGTTGGATAGCACTCCATTCGTCGGGCCGACCGGCCTGACCTCCTTCGGCCACGAGCTGTTGGTCGGGCTGATTGGGACTGAGGGGCCACCAGAAGATGAACCTGGTTTGTGGGGGAATGGCTTTGACCCGGTCGGTCGAATCGGAACAAGTGGAGAGGATGACCTGACGAATGTTACTGCCTCATTCGGATACAAGATCGTCGATGTTACCGGGGCTTTCAGTGCAACCAAGACTGCGATCACTCCCCGGTATTGGGCAGCTGGGATTGCGACCTTGAAGGCTTCGGCCCAAAACAGCCCACCCTACTGCCAGGCTATCCACCTCGCTACGACTGAAGATACCCTGGTTGAGAGCGGTCTGCAATGCCTGGATTTGGAAGGCAGCGGATTGAGTTATGAAATCAGCACTCAGCCGTTGCATGGCTCGGCCCAGGTTAATTCAGGTCAGCTTGTGTACACCCCAGATCGGGATTGGAACGGCAGCGACCAGTTCAGTTACCGGGCGGTAGATGGCGTATCGGATGGACAACCGGCAACGGTCACGGTCAGCGTTAGCGCCGTTCAAGATCCACCCGTTGCCGTCGATGACCCTCGAACCTCGGACGAAGACGTCCCTCTGCAAATCGATGTGCTGGCCAATGATCTAGAAGTCGATGGCGACCCGTTGTCGATCAGCGCCTATGACCCGACTAGCTTGCAGGGTGGTTTGGTGATTTGCGCTACCGAGTGTACCTACACCCCACCGCTGAACTATCATGGCTCCGATCAATTTGCATACACAATCAGCGATGGGCAGGGCGGGGAAGATTCGGCCACAGTCGAACTGAACATTTTGAGTGTAAATGATCGACCCTTAGCCGATGATCAGAGCCTTCAAACTGCTGAGGATACTCCGTTAACCCTGAACTTGACCGGCTCAGATCTCGATGGCGATCCACTTTCCTATTTTATCCAGGATCCTCCCTCGCATGGCTTTTTGAGTGGTTTACCACCCTACCTGACCTATAACCCGGCGGTTAACTATTCTGGCGCAGATAGTTTCACTTTCTGGGTAAACGACGGCATGCTGGATAGCCTGGCCGCGACAGTTGACCTGACTATCCAGGCGATAAATGATGCCCCGTTCGCCCAATCGCAGGATGTCATTACCTTGATTGATACTCCCATTGCGATCAATTTGGTCGGTTCGGATGTTGAATCAAGCCCGTTGTCTTATACAATCATCGAGCAGCCGGGACACGGCGACTTGAGCGGTGTTGCTCCTGACCTGACTTATACGCCTGAGACTGGCTACGTTGGTTCAGATAGCTTTACCTTCGCGGTCAACGATGGCCTCCTGGACAGCCTCCCGGCATTAGTCCAGATTACGATTTACCCTTTGCTGGTAGCGCCTGGCAACCTGCAGGCCAGCCCGATCTCCAGCACCCGGATCGACTTGAGTTG
>CAZAGA010000087.1:7194-11138 GCA_964484335.1 uncultured Anaerolineaceae bacterium | reverse complement strand
CTGGTAGCCGTAGCGGCAGGCCAGGTCAAAGTAGAAATTCTTGCCCTTGGCGCCCATCCCGCCGATGTACAGCGCCAGCAGCGGCTTAACGGCGTTCCGGCAAGCCGCCAGGTCCTCACCGACAACCGCCATCACCGAGGGGGCGATGTCGAAATTGGGATAGCCCTTGCCAGCCCCGGCCTTGGCAAAGCCGGCTTCGACCGCTGGACGGAAGACCGAATCGTAATGGCGCGGCGAGAAGAAGATCGGCAGCCAGCCGTCGGCAATCTCGGCCGCCAGCTCGACGTTTTTCGGCCCGATCGCCGCCAGGTAGATCGGGATCTCCGGGCTGCGCTGCAGGATGGTTTTGAGCGGCTTGCCCAGGCCGGTCTGATCCGGCCCCGAATAAGGGATCTGGTAGTAGCGGCCGTGGAACTCGAGCGGGCGCTGGCGTTCAAAGATCGTGCGCAGGATCTGGACGTATTCGCGCGTTTTTTCAAGCGGCCGCCCGTAGGCTTGCCCATGCCAGCCCTCAACCACCTGAGGCCCAGAGACGCCTAATCCGAGCAGGAAGCGCCCGCCGGATAGCTGGTTGAGGGTCATGGCGGTCATGGCGGTGTTGGCCGGGGTGCGGGCCGGGATTTGCAGGATCGCCGTGCCCAGCCGGATCGTCTTGGTTTGGGCGCCGATCCAGGCCAGCGGGCTGACGGCATCCGAGCCCCAGGCTTCGGCCGTCCAGACGGCGTAATACCCCAGCCGCTCGGCCTCGTGAATCAGTTCCATGGGCAGCTCGACTTTTGAGCCGGAATAGCCGATCATCAGGCTGATGCGCATTTTCTTTTCCTTCTTCTGGGCCAGCTCGGGTACTGTTCGAGTTGGCCTCCATCATTAACGGAGCTCGGCGAACAATGCCGGGTGATCGCTCTGCGGGCCGGTCAGGTAACCCGCCTCCAGCACTTCCATCCCTGGGCTGGTGAAGATGTAATCAATCCGGTCGGGCATCAGCAGGCCGTTGGCTTCCATTGCATCTGGCCAGCGCGCCAGCCAGGCGTCCTGCAGGCTCTGGGTGGTCAGGGCGTACTGCGGCTCATAGGTTCGGAAGTTGAAGTCGCCCATCACGATCAGGTTCGACTTACCTGCCAGGTCCTTTAAGATTGCTTCCTGCTGGAAAATCGGCCCGCCATTGCCCAGGTGAGTGACATAAACCTGGTAAGTCTTGCCGTTGGCGCTGATTTGGGCGACGATCGCCGCAGTCTGCTCGCCTTGGCTATACATATAGAAAGTGCGCGGGTTCTCAATCGGGTATTTCGAGAGCAGCGCGATCCCAAACGTGCCGGTGATTGGGGTCGGGCCGTAGTAGGCGTACATATTTAACCGGTCGGCAACATAGCGGACCAGGTCGGCGTTGCCGTTGGCGATCCGGGCGCTGTCCGATTCTTGCAGGCCCAGGAGGTCGGGGTCTTTCGAGCGGATCAGGGCGATCTGGCCTTCCAGATTGCGCTGGTCTGCGGCGCTATAGCCCTGCTGGATATTGTAGGTGAACACCCGCAGGCTGCCAGCCTGGCTGGGCGCGGCGATGGCCTGGGCGGAGACCTGCCAGACGGCGAAGAGGCTCAGCAAGCTGATCAGGCCGATGGCCAGCGGCGCTGCCCACAGTCTCGCCTGGCTTGGCGATGCGCTGGCTGGCAGCCGGCCAAACAGCAAAGCTGGCAGGGCCAGCCCCAATCCGGCGACCAGATGCACCAGCCAGAAGCGATCCCGGAAGAATGGCCCGATGATCGGGATATAGTCATAAACCGTGGTGAAGACGTGCGCCAGGATCATTAGCATAAAGAACAATCCGGCCAGGCTGAAACCGGCGCCTAGCCTGCGCCAGGAAGGCTGGCTGCGCGCCAGTTCGCTCGAATAGAGCCAGAAATCGAGCAGCACGACCGGGAAGAGCAGGAGCATGAAATAAAAGGGAAGCCTTTGCAGTGCGCCGACCTGCGGTTCATACAATGGGTAGCTGGCCAGGTCGCTGGGGAAGTTGATCTGGTAGGGCAGGATGGTGAGGGCCAGCGCGGCCACGAACAGGCCGTTCCAGGCCCACAGGATGGACGGGCGGGAAGCAGCCTGCAAACCGCCTGGGCTGGCCAGCAGCAGGCTGAACAGGAACAGCGCCAGGAGCACACCGCCAAATGTCCCTGGGTAGCTGCCGCCGACCCAGCGCGCCAGGATCCCAGGGTTGGTGAAGGCATAGAACAGGACGACCAGCCCGGCAACCAGTCCCAGGCTGAGCGCAACAGTCTTCCCCGCCTTTGCCGGCTGCTCGGGAGCAGGCAGCGCTTCTTCGCGCAGCGCACCTGGAAGCAGGACGGCGCACAACGCTGCCAGGGCGATGCCCAGCCAGCGCCAGCTTCCATCGACGCTGAGATCCAGGCCAGAGCCAGCTGCCCGGAACAAGATCGCCAGGGCCAGGCCAATCGACAGCCCGGCGAGCGGGGCGCGACCCTGGAAGGTGCGCCCGGCGTGTTTCAGCAGCCCGGGTAGGAAGAGCAACCAGGCGGCCAGTCCCAAGCCGCTGACCAGCATCTGGCCGCGCGTGGCTAGCAGCGCTTCGACAGCCCGGCAGGCCAGCAGCAGCAAGCCCAGAGCGAGCATGCTGTGGCGGGACAGACCGCCCGGCAGCGCCACCAGCAGGAGCGGTGAAAGCAAGAACAGCACGGCGACAATCTCGGGGGGTATCCCGGTCCCGAACAATCCAAAGGCGTACAGCGCTTCAACAAAATCCGTCAGCAGCTGCAACGCGATCAAGAAGAGCAGGCTAAAAAATAGGATGACTCGGACTGCTTGGGATGTAGATTGCCTGGCTGAGTTCATGGGTCGCTCCTAATCGTAAAACAAGTGTTTGATGGTGATGAAGTCAGGCGGAAACTCCCCTTCTGGTTCGACGAAGCGTAGCGCGGCGTGCAAGCTGCGCCGGAATTCCCAATAGCTTTCGTTGCGAGCGATTGCCGGCAGCATACGCTGGCGCTCCTCGATCGCCGCGGTCAGGGCGATGAACAAGGTCTTTGGATCGATCTGGGCCAGGCGCTGGTCGAAATCGGGGGTGGTATGTTTCCAGGCCGCTCGCAGCCGGGCCAACTCGCCTTCATATTCATTGACCAGCTGAAGCTCGTCTTCGGCAAAGCGGTTGATGTAAAAAATTGGGGCGCTCGATCGGATCTGGCAGAAACTGCGCTCGGGCAAAATTGAAATTTCTAGCTCACCACCGAAAATGAAGGCCTCAATTTCCTTCTCTTCATGGTCAGTTAGGATGATCCGGCCAACACCAATCCGGTAGGATCCCGGATCGGCCGGATGATAAAAGGATATGTTCTTAACGCCATCGTCTTCTGTCTCAACCGGCAGGCTAAGCTGGTAGGGATCGAAATGCTCTCCGGTAGGAATCTGATACAGGTTGGCATCTAATTGAGGATGCCCGATGGCCTGTGAGTTTTCGGGCGAGTGAAACAAAAAACCAAGCTCCATGACAGCCTCCACAGTTTTCTCGTCTGATTGTACTACTGAAAAACGTACCTTTATATTCGAATGATTTCGTAGGATAATCTACCTGTGGAGGAAAGGATCATGAGCGAAGCACAAAAGATGTTGGAGTACTGGTTGGACGAGCGCAACAGCGCTTACCTGTATCGAACCCTGGCGGAGATCGAGAAAAATCCAAAATTAGCTGAAGTCTATGCTCGGCTGGCAGCCACTGAAGAAGGCCATGCCCAAAGCTGGGCCAAGAAATTGGAAGCGGCGGGGGTGAAAACGCCTGAGTTCCAGGCTGCCCGGCGGACGCGCTTGCTGGCCTGGTTGGCGTACCGCTTCGGGCCAGGTTCCGTGCTGCCCAGCCTGACGAACATGGAAAATGAAGGCACGCGGGGGTATGGGCTGGCCGGCGGCGATAAAGGCATGGCGGCCACGGAGCAATCTCACGCCCG
>CAZAGA010000087.1:0-7094 GCA_964484335.1 uncultured Anaerolineaceae bacterium | reverse complement strand
ATGGGCTGGCCGGCGGCGATAAAGGCATGGCGGCCACGGAGCAATCTCACGCCCGCCTGTTGACGGCGATCGGCCAGATGGGTAAGGGCGGTATGGAAGGCGGGCTGCTGGCCCAGTTGGAGGGGAGGCATCGCTCGGCCGGCGGGAATGCCCTGCGAGCGGCGGTGCTGGGCGCGAACGACGGCCTGGTCTCAAATTTCAGCCTGGTGATGGGGGTGGCTGGGGCGGCGGCGGCCAATTCAACCATCCTGCTGACCGGGATTGCCGGGATGCTGGCCGGAGCGATCTCGATGGCGCTTGGCGAGTGGATCTCGGTGCAGAGTTCGCGCGAGCTGTATGAAAAACAGATTCGTACCGAACAAGCTGAGATCGAGGCCTCACCAGAAGAGGAGCAAGAAGAATTGGCTCTGATCTATCAGGCGCGCGGCCTGGACGAGACCGCCGCCCGCCAACTGGCCGAGCGGATGATGAGCAGCAGCGATACGGCTCTGGAAGCGCTGGTGCGCGATGAACTGGGCATCGATCCCGAGGAGTTGGGCGGCTCAGCCTGGGAGGCGGCAATTACCTCTTTCCTGCTCTTCGCGGTTGGGGCGATTATCCCGGTGGTTTCGTTCCTGTTCTTAAGTGGATACCCCGCAGTGCTGGTCAGCGCCGCGCTCAGCGCCCTGGGCCTGTTTTTGATTGGCTCAGCCATCACCCTGTTCACCGGCCGTTCGGTGCTGTATTCGGGTGTGCGCCAGATGATCTTTGGCCTGGCTGCCGCCGCAGTCACCTATCTTATTGGCAGCCTGATTGGGGTCAACCTGGGTGGGTAGATTTTCCTTGCCGGTGAAACTATCCCAAGGCTAGCTTCAACGGCAGGGGGTTGGTTAATTGACCAGGCTTGGAAAGAAGGTCGTGATAACCAGGATCAATGCCAGGATGGTCAGGATCACCACTGTCAGCCAGGCCAGGACATTAAAGGCCGGGCTGTTGACATGTTTGCCCATGATCCGCCGGTCATTAATCAACACGAGGATAAAGACCAGGATGACAGGGAGTAATATGCCATTCAAGGTTTGGCTGAAGATCATCGCCTGGATGAGTGATTTGATCGGCAACAGTACAATCAGAGCCCCCAGCACAATCAGGGAGGTAAAAATCGTAAAGAAAATAGGCGCTTCACGAAAGTTGCGGCTCAGGCTGGATTCCCAACCGAAGGCTTCGGCGACGGTATAAGCGGTGGATAGGGGCAGGATCGCGGCGGCAAATACCGAAGCATTCAACAACCCAAGGGCAAACAGGATCGATGCATAACGACCAGCCAGCGGCCGCAGGGCTACGGCTGCGTCTTCAGCGGAATGAATAACGATTCCGTTTTTGTACAAGGTTGCTGCACAGGCGATCATGATAAACGCGGCTACGAATACTGCAAACAGCGAACCAAAGACAACATCGACTCGCTCGTACTTGTAATAGGCGGGTTTTATCCCTTTATCTGCAATCGAAGATTGTTGGTAAAACTGCATCCACGGTGCGATCGTTGTGCCAATGATCGTCACAAACAGGGTGATGTAGCCAGCATTCCACTGAAAAGAAGGCGTAACCAGCGACTGGCCAACCTCTCCCCAATCGGGCCGAGCCAGGATCCCCGAGACCACGTAGGCGAGATAAATTGCGCTGGCCACCAGGAAGATCTTTTCCACTGACTCGTAATTGCCGCGCGTGATCAAAAGCCAGACCAGGATTGCAGCAACGGGAACGGAGATGTATTTACTGACCCCAAAGATCTCCAGGCTGGCCGCCACCCCAGCAAATTCACTGACGGTATTGGCAAGGTTGACGAATACCAACAGGCTCAAGATGATGGCAGTAATTCTCACCCCCATGCTTTCGCGAATCAGGTCTGCCAGGCCTTTTCCGGTGAAAACACCCAGCCGGGCGCTCATTTCCTGAATAATGATTAATGCGATCGCTACCAGTGGCATCATCCACATCAAAGAATAGCCATAATGCGCGCCAGCTACCGAATAGGTGGAGATTCCTCCCGCGTCGTTATCGACATTGGCAGTAATGATTCCGGGGCCAATCACGGACAAAATCAGCAAAATTCGCATCCAATAAGGACGAAGGTGCCGGCGGTAGTTCATATTGGGTCTGTCCTAGCGGTAAAACCTGGGCAAACGTTTCTTCCAGGCGGTGGGAATGATTTTATCCAGGGCATCGTCCGCTGTGACAATGCCATACATCCGGTTATGCTCATCGATCACTGGAACGGCCAGCAGGTTATATTTTGCAATGATTTGGGCGCATTCCTCCTGGCTCGCATTCAGGTCAACGGTAACAACACGTTCTTCCATAAAATCAGCCACACGCTGTTCCGGTTGGCTGATCACCAGCTCGCGCAGCGAAAATACCCCGACCAAGCAATTTTTGGGGTCTAAAACGTAGGTATAAAACACAGTCTCGAATTCTTCGGCGGTGGCTCGCAGCATGGTTAGCACCTGCTCTGCCGTAAGCTCGGGCGTGACGGCGAAGAAATAGGTGTTCATAATCCCGCCGGCCGAGTCCTCCGGATATTCAAGCAGTTTCTTGATATCCGTGGCGTCCGAATCGTCCATCAATTTGAGCAGCTCCTGGCTGCGCTCCTCGGGCAACTCGGCCAGCAAGTCAGCGGCTTCATCGACTTCCATTTCCTGGAGTACATCGGCCAGGCGTTCATCGGTCAATTGTTGGACCAGGCTGGCCTGAAAATCGGGTTCGACTTCTTCAAGTGCGTCCGCCAGGGTTTCATTGTCCAATGTCTCGAGCAGCTTACTGCCATCCTGGCGAGGTAAGTCACTTAAGATTTCGGCCAGGTCGGCCGGGTGGAGCTCCGACATCTTACTTCCAGGGACTTTCAAACGCATCGGCTGGTCGCCACCCAGTAATTCCACATCTTCCCAAGAAATTACCCCCACCGGTGCTGCAGCCCGCCGAAATCGAATCATCCCCTTGGAAAGAGAAGAAAGACCCATCCGGCGCAGCAGGCCCGCCCCGCTGACGTCCACGTTGGCGACATAAATGTTGCCTTCTGCCCGCGTAAGCTGCAGATCGTTGACCCGCACCACCCGTAATCCATCGGTGTCGATGATTTGTTTGTCGAGTACATCGCGGACCAGGTATAAATCTTCGCTGTTGGGCGTGATTGGAGCTAAATCCTCCAGGGCACGTGAAAGGACAACCGCCGGTCCAAACAAGACGGTTACCCATTCAATCGGAAGGAAAACATCTCCGCGCGGGGTCTTTACCTGGATCGAGACAATCCGGGGGTGCTGGATTGGTTCTCTCCGAGCAGCCAGGATGTCTTTAAGAGTGCCTACCGGGTTGCCTTCGGGGTCGCTGACGGGCTTTCCAATGAGCTGGCTGACATAGGGCATAGGACAACTCCAGTAAGAAAATGAAGACCCAATCTGGAAACGACTGAGAATTACTTGGAGTTAAATTATAAACCCGATGTCCTTATTCCAACAATTAGGGTGAGGCGGCGCAGCGAAAGCCGATCCCGGCGCCGTAGTCGAACGGGCCAATCACACGCCGGGCGGCAACCCGTGCTGCGCTGCGGGTGTTGTCAAATCTGCCGCCGCGCATCACAACATAGCGCCCATCAGCTGGTCCGGTCGGATTCAGATAGGCAGAGCGTTTGTAAAAATCTATTTTGTACCAGTCCTTAATCCATTCACGCACGTTACCGGCCAGGTCCATCACCCCATACAGGCTGGCATCTCCAGGATAGCTGCCAACTTCGGCCGTATCTCCGGTGCACTGCCGAAAGCCAACCTTGATGTTGGCTATGCTGCAATCGGGTGTGCTGTTGCCCCATGGGTATATGCGGGTCGATTCCACCCCCCGGGCGGCTTTCTCCCACTCGGCTTCGCTTGGTAAGCGCTTGCCGGCCCAGCGGCAGTATTCATCGGCCTGGAACCAGGTGACGTAGATCACCGGGTAATTGGCATAGGCTGGATTCTCAAAATAATCTGGACGAGAGTCGGAGAAGGTTTTAATCGGCTGGCTGCAGACACTGGCGGCGATGCAAGCCCGGTATTGGGCGACGGTCACTTCATAGCGGTCAATCCGGTAGTCATCCAGGTAGACCTTGTGGAGCGGTAATTCGGCCAGGTTGCAGCTCTCTTTGCGCTTGGCCCGGTCGCAGCCCATCCAGAAATCCCCAGCCGGGATGCGCACCATCTCGCCCGGATTCGCCAGGATGGGCTGGCTGGACGAGATTGCTTTGGATTCTTGTCCTGTTTGCAGGGCAGGCTGGCTATCAGGGTCAAGGATGCAGGCGCTGAGTAGGACCAACAGCCCGGCGGCCCAAAATGCAAGACGAAGAGGATGGTTCATCAGAAAGCCTCCAGTAGACCAGGTTGAGACTCCCGGGCCGGCGAAAAGTACTAAAGCTACCAGGAATACGCCAAACCATGCAAGGACTATGCCCGGTCCAGCGCGCCTGGGCATGGTTTCGTGGTTTAATTAACCGAAATAAATTCGTTTTACCAGGGAGGCATTATCTTTTGAAAACTGGCGCCATTCAGGCTGAATTGCGTTCCACCGCCAGGTATTTTCTCCGGCCGGTTGAGTTTGTTCGTGACTTCCGGTCCGAAACCCTGCGTGCGGACCTGATCGCCGGCCTGACGATCGCGGTGATCCTGCTGCCCCAATCGATGGCTTATGCGCTGATCGCCGAGCTGCCGCCCCAGATGGGTCTCTACACTGCGATCATCGGGGCTATCGTTGGCGCGCTGTGGGGATCCTCGCGCCATTTGCAGACCGGCCCGACCAACGCCGCTTCGCTGCTGGTGCTGTCGATTTTGCTGCCGGTGGCAGCGACCGGCTCGCCGGAATATATCCTGGCGGCTGGCTTGCTGACCTTGCTGGTTGGCCTGCTGCGCATGGCAATGGGATTGGCCCGGCTGGGGATGCTGGTCAATTTCGTCTCCGACTCGGTGATTACCGGTTTTACCGCCGGGGCCGGCCTGCTGATTTTCTTCAACCAATTGCGTAACCTGTTTGGGCTGACCTATCCTTCCGCCGAGGGGCTTGGGCAAACCCTACGCTTGTTGGCTGCGAACCTGCGAGAAACCAATTTACCCAGCCTGGTCCTCGGGCTGGTTGTGGCGCTGCTGGTGCTGGTCCTGCGACGGGTCAACCGGCGTATCCCCGGGCCGATGCTGGCCATCCTGGGCGCCAGCCTGGCCTCAGCTTTATTCAAGCTAGATGAATTCGGGGTGCGTGGGATTGGACGGCTACCCGCTGGCCTGCCGCCATTCAGCCTGCCACCGCTGTTCAACCTGGAGCTGGTCGGGCAGATCGGAATCGGCGCCCTGGCGGTGGCGGCAATCGGCCTGGTTGAAGCGATCTCGATTTCGCGCAGCATTGCCAGCCAGACCGGCCAGCGCCTGGATAGCAACCAGGAGTTTTTTGGCCAGGGGCTGGCCAATATCGCCTCCTCCTTCTTTTCTGGCTTCACTTGTTCGGGCTCGTTCACTCGTTCAGCGGTTAATTTTCAAGCTGGGGCGCAGACCGGGCTTTCCAATGTCATCGCCGGTTTGTCCGTCCTGGTGATGTTGCTGGTCTTTGGCGTCTGGGCGGCCTATATCCCGCTCCCGGCCCTGGCCGGGCTGGTCGTGGTGGTTGCTTTACAACTCATCGATCGCCCGGAGATCGCCCGCATTTGGAAAGGCGCCGGCGGCGACCGGGTGATTATGCTGGTTACTTTTGGGGCGACCTTGCTGCTGCCGCTCCAGTTTGCTGTGCTGACCGGCATCCTGATGTCCCTGGCCTATTACCTGCTGAAGACCAGCATGCCGCAGGTTCGCCGGGTGTTGCCGGATGAGCAGTTCCAGGAGCTGGTCTTCCGTCCTGGTCATCCGGAGTGCCCGCAGCTCTCGATTGTTGAAATTATGGGCGACCTGTACTTTGGGGCAGTCCAGCACATTGAGTCGCGCATCCTGGCCCACCTGGCGCTACACCCTGGGCAGCGCTACCTGCTGCTGCGTATGTACAGCGTTGAGAACTGCGATATCAGCGGTATCCACGCCCTGGAGAGCATCCTGCGCGCCTATCGCCAGGCTGGTGGGGACGTATTTATCAGCCGCTGCCAGCCGGCGGTGCTGGCAGTGATGCAATCGACTGGCTTTGTCGAACGGCTGGGCGAAGATCATTTCCTGGGGCGCGGTGGGGAGGCCATCCAGCACCTGTTCTACCGGGTGCTCGACCCGGCGATCTGTGTTTACGAATGTCCGGTGCGGGCTTTCAAAGAATGCCAGAGCCTGGCCAAGCGCCTGGACCTGGTGGGTGAAAACATCCACACCGAAATCCCGCGCGAGTTGATCCACTACATCAGCCCGGCTGAGCTGTGGCATGAGCTGCATGGCGCTCAGTCGCCCCGGGTGATTGACGTGCGCGAGCCGCGCGAATTTCAACGCGGCCATATTCCCAACGCCCGGCTGCTCTCGCTGCCGGCAATATTACACCAGCCGGAGCAACTTCCGGCTGGCGAGCCGCTGGTCGTGGTTTGCCAGGGTGGGCGACGCAGCTTGCGGGCTGCCGCTCGCCTGCACCAGGCCGGCTTCGTCGCTGTACGGGTCCTGGCTGGCGGGATGAATGCCTGGGAAGCGGCAAATCTGCTCGAAGCAATTGAACCGGGAGGACAATGATGGAAGAAACCAGGCTGCCGCGCAATTTAGGATTGGAGCTGGTGCGGGCAACCGAGGCTGCGGCCCTGGCGGCCGGCCAATGGATCGGCCTGGGTAGCCCGCTCGAAGCTGACCAGGCTGCCACCCAGGCGATGGAGGCCGTCCTGGCCAGTATTGATATCGATGGCTCGATTGTCCTGGGCGAGGAGGAAAAACCCGAGCACGATTTGCCCCTGGCCAGCCAGCGCCGGGTCGGCAGCGGGCTGGGCCCATCGGTGGATGTTGTGGTGGACCCGATCGATGGCCGGATGCAGCTTGCCAAGGGGCACCCTGGAGCGATCTCGGTGATCGCAGTGGCCCCGCGCAACGCTATCTGGCGTCCTCCGCACGCGGTGTATATGGAGAAGATTATCGTCGACGCCCAGGTCGCTCCTTACC
>CAZAGA010000086.1:0-11161 GCA_964484335.1 uncultured Anaerolineaceae bacterium | reverse complement strand
AACAACAGATGGTGGTCGTGCTCCGCACGACCACCATCTGTTGTTTAGGAACTGGCAATGTAGTGACTTTTCAGACAGCCCGTTCGAAGCGATCAGCCGATATTTCCCAGCCAGCCCTTGCGCACCATCCACTTGGCCAGCTCCAGCACCGGGATGATCGTGACTGCCAGGCCGCCGACCAATAGCCATTCGTTTAGTGGCAGGGCATACGTCCCAAAGGCATTTTGCAGGAATGGAACGTACAGGATCACCAGCAGCAAGGCGATTTCCCAGATGATGGCGGTGTTCAGCCATTTGTTGGCGAATGGTTTGCTCAGGATGGAATGCCGGTCGGAGCGGAAGTTGTAGGCCTTGAAGAACTGGATCAACACCAGTGAGACAAAAGTCATCGTCATGGCTTCTTCGAGCGTTCTACCGGTGTCCAGCGCCCAGGTGAACAGACCCAGGTTGATCAAGGTGGACCAAAGGCCGCCCAAAACCATCAGAGCCACGACCGGACGGGTGAAGATACCCGTGCGTGGATCGCGCGGTTTCCGCTTCATCAGGTCTTTTTCGGGCGGGTCGACCGAGAGCGCCAGGGCGGGCAGGCCATCGGTGGCCAGGTTGACATACAGGATTTGGACCGCGGTCAGTGGCAGCGGCAGGCCGAGCAGGGCCGAACCGGCCATCAGGCCGATCTCGCCAATATTGGAAGAGAGCAGGTACATCAGGTATTTCTTGATGTTGCCAAACACACCCCGGCCTTCTTCCACTGCAGCCACGATGGAAGCGAAATTGTCGTCGGTGAGGGTCATCGCGGCGGCTTCCTTGGTCACGTCGGTGCCGGTGATACCCATGGCAATGCCGATGTCGGCCTTCTTGAGCGCCGGGGCGTCGTTGACGCCATCGCCAGTCATGGCGGCGATATGGCCGTGCGATTGCCAGGCGGTGACCACGCGCAGCTTGTGGGCCGGGGAGACGCGTGCGTAAACGCTGATCTCCTCCACCGCACGGTTGAGCTGCTCATCGCTCATTTCTTCCAGCTCAGCCCCAGTCACCACCCGCCCGCCATTGCGCAGCAGACCCAGCTCACGCGCCACAGCCTGGGCGGTGATCGGGTGGTCGCCGGTGATCATCACCGGGCGGATGCCGGCCTCGGCGCACAGGGCGATGGCAGCCTTGGCCTCGGGGCGCGGCGGGTCGATCATCCCGGCCAGGCCGAGGAATATCATCCCGCGTTCGGCAGTTGCCAGGGTCGCTTCCGGCTTGGAGGCGATCCCCAGGACGCGCAGCGCCTCGCCAGCCATCTGCTGGGCCTGCGCCAGGATTTTTTCGCGCTCGCCCGCCTCGAGTGGGGCGACGCCGTGTTCGGTCAGCACGAAATCGCAGCCCGCCAGGATCACTTCCGGCGCGCCCTTGGCATAGGCAGTCAGCGCGCCGCCGGCCTCATGCAGGGTGGTCATGCGCTTGGTTTCGGAGGAGAAGGGGATTTCCTGGGTTCGCGGCTGGACGGCATCCAGCACGTCCTTAGCCAAGCCGGCCTTGGCAGCCGCTACGACCAGGGCTCCCTCGGTAGGGTCGCCTTTGATGTCCCAGGCACCGCTTTCGAGCTGCACCAGGCGGGTATCGGAGGCCAGCACGGCCGCGGTGAGCATCTGGCGCAGCGCCGGGGATGGCTGGCTGCTCTCGCCGCCGTTTGTGGAAAAGGCGCCCTCGGGGGAGTAGCCCGCCCCCGAAACGCTAACCATCTGCCCGGCGCAGTACAGGCGACGGACGGTCATCTCGTCCTTGGTCAGCGTGCCGGTCTTGTCGGAGCAGATCACCGAGGTGCTGCCCAGGGTTTCGACAGCCGGCAGGCGGCGGATCAGGGCGTTACGCTTGACCATCTTCTGCACGCCGATCGCCAGGGAGATGGTCACTACCGCCGGGAGCGCTTCAGGGACGACCGCTACGGCCAGGGCGATGCCGGAGATCAACATCTCGACAAAGGGTTGGCCGCGTAGCAGGCCCAGGGCGACAATAATCGCCACCACCACCAGGGCAGCCCGGGCTAGCATCCCGCCGACCTTATCCAGGTTCTGTTGAAGGGGGGTCTTCCCACTCTCGACCTCCTGGAGCATTTTGGCGATCTTGCCGAACTCGCTGTTCATCCCAGTGGCCACCGCCAGGGCCTTGCCGCGGCCATAGGTCACCGCCGTGCCGGCATAGACCAGGT
Source organism: uncultured Anaerolineaceae bacterium (assembly GCA_964484335.1). Classification (GTDB taxonomy): domain Bacteria; phylum Chloroflexota; class Anaerolineae; order Anaerolineales; family UBA4823; genus CAZAGA01. The sequence continues at coordinate 8,967 of CAZAGA010000086.1, read as the reverse complement.
TTTTGCGATCCCCGACCGGCAAGTCGGCTTTCTCGAGGGCCTGGGTATGCTTCTCGACCGGCACCGATTCGCCGGTCAATGCGGCTTCTTCGAGCTGGAGGTTGACGCTTTCGAGCAGGCGGGCGTCAGCCGGAACACGGTCGCCAGTGCGCAACAAGAGCACATCTCCAGGAACCACCTCGCGGGCTGGGATCTTGATTTCAACCCCGTCACGCAGTAAGGTGGCGGTTGGTGCGGCCATCTGGCGCAGCGCTTCAATCGCGCGCTCGGCGCGGTATTCCTGCACAAAGCCCAGCCCAACGGCGAATAAGACAATGATGGCGATAACCACCGATTCGATCCCGTGCCCCAGGAAGAGCGAGACGATCGTTGCCAGGAGCAGGATCAGGATCAGCACATTCTTGAATTGGGCCAGCAAGATTTCCCACGGCGAAACGCGATGGGCGGCCTGCAACTCATTCGGGCCATATTCTTCCAACCGCCGGGCGGCCTCCGCGGCTGAAAGGCCAGCGGGCGCGCTGTCCAGGCTTTGGTACGCTTGCTCGCGCGTCAGGGTGTGCCAGGTTTGATTTTGCATACGTTTCCTATTCTCCAGTCGAGTGGGTCTCCAGCGCGCTTGGAAGCGCCCTGAATAAAAAAAGACCATCGCTTTGTGTAAGCGATGGTCTTGCATTTGACTTCAGGCAACCAGGAAATCTCTTTCCGTCTTGACGGCTGCCTATCCCGGATGAACCGGGCTGCTACTCCCCATCGGAGTTGGCATAGTTTACAACAGGAAACCCAATTTGTCAAACCCCGCTCTGCAGATAGAATTCGATCCCGGCGCGATCGATCCACGCGAAAGCCTCTGGCTGCTCGGCCAGCAAGGCGCGCAGGCCCGGCAGGCTGACCCAGCGCGGCGCCAGGCTTTCGTCGCCCTGGGCGACCAGCTCGCCCTGCGCCCGGCAGCGCAGATACACACCGAACGAGTCGACCGGGCCGCGCAAGGTTTGGTAGACCGCGTACGGCGCCAGGCATTCGACCGTGTGCTGGCTGTCGCTGCTCTCCAGGCGGCGCTCCAGGCCTTCGATCGTAGTGACGGTCAGGCCGGTCTCCTCGAACACTTCCCGGCGCAGCGCTTCGAGGATCGACTCGAACGGCTCGATCCGACCGCCGGGCAGCTCGAAGGTCTTCGGCCGTCCACTTTCGTAAGGTTTGTTGCGCACCTGGATCAGGATTTCGATCCCTTCGGGTCCTTCCCGTTCCAGGATTGCTCGGGCGTTGACATGGATCATCCCAACCATCCTTTTTTTACGCAGACAGGTGCACCTGGGGTGCACCTGTCTGCGACCAAGAATACTCAGCGGGCGAAGGGCGGGATGACGATCTCGCCCACGTCCAGGACCACCCCCGGGGTGATGGTCACATCAAGGCCTATTTCGGTGCGGATCAGATCGATATTCTCGCCAAAGAAAATCTTGTAGCGGCCGGGCGGCAGGTTGCGGATCTGGAACTTGCCGTTGTCGACGGCGGCCAGGGTCTTGGGCAGGGCGGCGGCCGGGTCGGGATTGGGGGTGGGTGTCGGGCTGACCGAGACAACATAGACGTTGACTGCGGCCGGGTTGCCGCCCATGTCCACCACCGTGCCGATCACGCCGCCCACCTGGCTGGTCGGCTTGGGTTGGGTGGCGGTGGGCTGGCTGGTTGCACTGGCGCTGCAACCGGCGAACAGGATCGCCAGGAGAAATACAGGTAGGAAGAATAGCTTTTTCACAAAACGCTCCACGCGAAAAATGTTGATTCCCGGACGGGAACCAATTTCCGATTATAGTCCAAACCAGGAGCGCTGAGGGTTAAAAATCTTCCTTCAGAATCTCATTTTCGAATGGATCGAGCACCAGGGAGTGGATTTCGATGTCGAACCATTTCTGGAAAGCAGCGTAGTCACGCTTGCGCGGCCAGGTTTGCGGGTTGCGTGACCAGGATTCCAGCTCGATCGTGAAGATATCTTCAGCCAGCTCGCGCAGCGTGGTATAAAAATCGCTAGGGGTGTCGCCTTCTGGGAGCAGGTAGGCGGTGGCGTCCCGGCGAATCTCGTCCAGGGTGAAGAACTCGCCAGCGCTTTCGGGGAGGCTGTTCACCCATTCCGCAAAGGGTTGGTTTGGCCTGACGATGACTACAGCACGATCAATGGTATACATAGTGGTTTAATCTTAGCACAAGTTCGGCCGGGCAGGATAAAATTAAGCTATGAAAAGAAACTTTCACCTTTTGCTGATTGGAAGCGGCCTGGCCGAGCACCTGCATCGCGCCCCGGCGAGCTGGCGCTTGGAGCTGGCCGGGCTGGAGGAAGCTCGTCGCTGGCTGCACGGCCTGGCCGGGATCGACGCCCTGGTGCTGGCCTGGCAAGGGCAGCCAAGCGAGCAGGACTTGCTCCACCTGGCACGCGACTGGGATCCCAGCTTGCCAGTGATCGCTGTGCTACCACCAGGCGGGGCGGCAGTGCGTCGGCTGGGGCGGGCGGGCGAGGCGGATAGTACTTCCCAGGCCGCACAACCCGACTTGCTCCTGGAGAGCGAAGCCCTGGCAAGCGGGAAAATCGACCTGGTAAGTGAGATCACCGCCGCCATGCGGCGCAGCGGGCGGGTCGAAAACCGCCAGGCGATCCTGATCACCCACGGCACCGATACCATGGCCTGGGCGTTTGCCTACCTGCGCTATGCCCTGTCGGGCTTGCAAATCAACGTTGCCCTGACCGGCTCGCAGCTTCCTTTGGAAGGTACTTTCTCGCTCTCCGATGCGCTGGGCAATCTGCGCACCTCGGTCCACCTGCTCAACCGCCTGGCGCCGGGCAAGCTGTTCCTGGTATTTAATGAGGGGCGGCATATTTACTCCGGCAGCCTGAACAAGATCCGCAAGTGGGATCAGAACGCCTTCGACGGGCGGCTGGCCGGGGCGGTCGGGGCCGAGTGGGTCGATTTCTTCGACCGCGATTGGACCTCGATTGCGTACCCCGACCAAAAACTGGAGACGCTCCACCTGTTGCGTACCGGCGGGACGATCGAATCGGCTCCCGGGCAGCAGGGTTCGCTCGAACCAAACGCCGATTTCGTCCAGAAATACCTGCGCGAGAGCCTGTCCAGCCAGTTCGAGACGCTGGTCGACCACCCCGAGCTGGGCGTCAGCCGGGATTCATCCAATATCTCGCTCGAAGAATGGCAGGCGCTGGCCGTTTTAGCCGCCGAGCTGGCTGGCTGCGCCTGCGACATGCGCTTCGACCCCTCCGTTAAGGTGGTCTATGCCAATCCCTTCATGACCGCCGCCGACTACCAGCGCCAGTTCGAAGCCTGCCAGCATGCCGTGGTCCTGGCTGGCTATGGGGCCGGCAATGCCAATGCCCTGGTGGAAAGCGGGCGCTCGGTAGTCCCGGCTATCCGCCAGGCGGTGGCGGAGGGCAAGCTGGTGGCGCTCTCTTCGCAGGTGCCGCTCGAATCATACGATATGGATTACCAGGTCGGGCGGGAGCTGGTCCAGGCCGGCGGGCTGCCCTGCGGTGACCTGTCGCTGGCCGACGCCCAGATCAAGCTCAGCTACCTGTGCGGCCATCGGGCCGAGATCCTGGCGGCCGCCGGGCGCGCCGGGTTGAGCGCCCGCCAGGGTCTTTCGACGGCCTTTTTGGCCGGGGTCAAGCTGCGCAAGCGCTCCAGCCGGCGCTGGTTACTCGAGGCGCTGACTCAGCAGGAGTGCCCGCTGCGCCTGGCCGAGCAGGACCCCTTCGAAGGATTGTCCTTCGAAGCGGCCCTCGAGCGCCTATTTGATAGACAATAAAATTTCCTGGCCACACGCCGGGAAATTTTATTGTCTATCAAAATTCTAAATTCAGATATAATTGCGGGCGATGCAGGCTACGCCGCAACGAACTGGCTTTTTCGATCGCTTTCCCTGGTACATCCTCCTGGCAGCGATTTTTATGGCCTTTTTGCGCGCTGCCCCGGTCGCCCGTTCGTTGTTTGCCACCCCCGAGGGCTGGCGGTTCACCGGTAACCTGTCCAATTCCCCTGATTACATGCAGTACCGGGTCTGGATGCGCCAGGCCCAGCTCGAAGGCCCGATCGTAAGTAATAAATTCACCGCCGAGCCAAACCCGGCCCATATCCCGGTCTTTTTTTACGCTGCTACTGGCTGGCTGGGCGATCGCCTGGGGGTGAAGTACGAGTTCATGTATGCCGCGCTGGGGGTGCTGCTTACCTTTGCGATGGTGCTGCTGCTCTATCGCCTGGTGCGCCAGTTCGTCCCCGACCGGACCCAGGCGGCCTGGATCTTTTTAGGCGCCTGGGCGCTGGGCGGCCTAGAGACTCACCTGGAAATTCTTTCGAATATTGATCTGGTGCGCCGCATCCCGCTCCTGATGACCACCTTGATCGAAGGCCTGTGGACGCGCAGCAGCTTTGCCGATATGCGCGGCCAATACCTGTTCACCGCCCTGTACGAGACGCACTTTGCCTTGGTCTGGCTGGCATTTAGCGCGGCCTTGTGGGCGCTCTACCGTGCCTTGCGGCGCTCCAGCCCGGGGCGGCTGGCGCTGGCGGTGCTGCTGGCCGGCCTGGCGACCCTGTTGCACCTGTACGAGGGGATCACCTTGCTGGCGATCCTGGCTGTCCTGGTGGTCTTGCTGCAGGCGAAAAAACGGCTCGGAAAATCGGAGCTGGTCGTGCTCGGCGTTGTCGCTGGGGTCGTGATCCTGGTGCTGGCCTGGTTCATGGCCTTGCAGAACGCTTCAGGCCTGCCGCTGCCAGATTGGCGCGGCGAGAACGTGCTGATTTCCAGCCTGCTTCTGGCTTACACCCTGGCCTGGATCCCGCTGGCGCTTGGCCTGCGTACCTACTGGTTGGAAGCTGGCCTGGAGGAAACTTTTCTGCTGGCCTGGATGGGCGGCTGCCTGGTGATCGCCCTGTCTGGCCCGTTCTATCCTTACCCGGATCGCGGCCTGACCACGCTGCAAATCCCGCTCTACCTGGTAGCCGGGATGATCTTCTTCCGGTTGTTCAAGAAGATGAACTGGTTGGCCCTGGCCCTGGTGGCGTTGATCGGCCTACCGATGCCGTTGCAGCGAATTAAGAATATCGTCGACCGGCCGGCCTTTCGGGATAACCAACCGGCGGCCTTCCTGGATCGAGACCACCGGGCGTTGATCGATGCGCTCAACCAGGCCGCCGGGCCGGACGACCTGTTGCTAGTCGACCTGGCGCGCGAGCCCTGGGCGACCGACCTGCTCTGGCTGGGGCCTGCTTACCCGGGGCGCTTCTATTGCGGTCATTTCTTTCTGTGCAGCGACTATAAACTCAAACGACCCGAGATCGTCCAGTTTTATAAGGCGGAGCCGCCTGAGCAAGCAGCTTTTCTGCAAGCGAATGCGATCCGGTACATCTACGCCGAGCCGGGGGAGACTGGCTGGCGGCTGGACGAGGTGCCGGGGATTGAAATCCTGATCCAAAACAGCGCCGGTGCAATTTATGCCTATTTTCCCTGAGCTGAAGCGGGCGGAGCAGGCCTGGCTGGTCGCCGCGCTGCTGGTGGGATTGCTGGTGCGCGCACCTGGCATCTTTTGGGGGGCCAACTTCCCAGGCGGTTGGGCCTTTCACCACATTGACGAGTATACCCACTGGGTCAAAGCCGAGCACTTGATTGATCCTTCCAGCGAGCTGCGTTGGTACCAGGCCTACCCACTGGGGACCGCTGCGCATGCTGCCCTGCCGCTGATCGCCTGGCGGGCGGTCACAGGCGAACTGTCCGACCCCGCCCCGGGTATGGCGCCGATCGTGGTCACCGGGCGGGTGATCTCGGCCCTGTATGGCACGGCAACCATCCTGCTGGTCTTCCTGCTCGGCCGGCGCCTGTTCCGTGACCGGCGGGTGGCCCTGCTGGGGGTCTGGATCATGGCGCTGGGCGGGCTGCACGTCACCCAGAGCCACTTTTTCCTGGCCGACGCCCCGGCCTTGTTCTGGCTGCTACTGGGCATCTGGTTACTGCTGGTCGAATTCGAGGCCGGTCGCGGGCCGCGCTCACTGCCTTTGCTTGGGGCGGCCTTTGCCCTGGGGATGGCCTTCGGAATCAAGCTGATGGTCGTCGGGTTGCCGGCCCTCGGGCTGGCCGCGCTGTGGCGCAAGCCACACCTGCCGCGGGCGGCCTTAAGTGGCGGGTTGTTCCTGGCGGCCTTCCTGCTGGTCAACCTGTTTGCCTTCGGCCCTTCCGACCTGTATCGGGCGATTACCGGCGATGGCGTGGCGGGCGGCTGCGAGTGCAGCAAGCTGGCCAGCTTGGGGCTATACCTGATCGAGCTACCCAGCCTGCTCAGCCTGCCGGTGCTGCTATTCGGACTGGCCGGGGCGGGCTCCCTGGCGCTGCAGTTTTTAAAATCTCGCCGCGACGGCCACTGGTGGGGGATCTTGTGTGCGATTGGCCTGACCCTGGCCATTTATGCCCTGACGGTGGTATTCACCCTGGATCATTTCCTGCGCCACCTGATCCCGTTCATCCCCTGGTTGGCCCTGGCGGCTGGCTGGGCGTTGCTACGGGCGACAGACTGGCTGGCGCGGCGCAAGCTTCCCGCCTGGGTGCTGCTCATGCCCGTCTTCGTGTACCTGGCGTTGTTTGTCTATGACGGCGAACGGTTGTATATCGCCGAGCCGCGCAACCAGGCCGCGACCTGGATCCTCGAAAACCTGCCGGCCGGGGGCAGCTATGCCTGGCGGGCGCACAACGACTTGCCGGGGTTCGAATATTCCGGTCAACCGCTGCGCCAACGCCCCGACCTGGTGGTGATCGAGATGCACCTGGCCAATGATATCCTCAGCGGCTACGGCTGGAAGAACAGCCTGCCGCGTGATTACCGCAGGGTGTTTGGCGCGGATTCACAGGAAAACATGGACTGGATCCAGGGCTTGTTCCAGGGCACGAGAGGCTACCGGATTGCGGCGCGCTTCCCGGACGCCTATTGGATGCCGGAGTACCGCCTGGTCGAGGCGCTGCTCGGCAACCGCTCACGCAACTATCTCAGCGAAATTGTTATCTTCCAGAAGCAAGACTAAGCCCAATCGAGCATTGCCCAGATCGGGTAGTGGTCGGAGGGGAACAAGTTGCCGTCCCGGTGGGTATCGACGGCCGCTTCGACCGCGTTAAAGTGTTCAGAGACGAGTAGCCAGTCAATTGGGGCCTGGATGAAGGGCAGCCCAAAGGCGTGAAAGGTGCCCGGGTCGGGCTGGCCGGGATTCGCCAGGCGGTAGGCATCCCTCAGCCGGCCAGGGGCGGTCAGGCGTTGATAAGCCGGGCTGTCCTTGCCGATATTGAAGTCCCCGGTCAGGATCACGGGCCTGCCGGGCAGCCAGGAATCGATCCAATCCGCCAGCAATCCGGCGGCGCCCTCGATTGCCCCCGGCTGGTAATCGAAGTGGGTATTGGCGTAAATCAGCTCGCGCCCGCTGGGCAAGTGGCGCAGGCGGGCCCAGCTCAGGGTGCGCGGGAAGACGCCATCCCAGCCACGGCTGCCGGGCAAGTCCGGGGTCTCGCTCAGCCAGAAAGAGCCTTTTTCCAGGACCGTAAAGCTCGTTTTACGAATAAACAAGGGGGCCATTTCCAGGGCGGTTTCGCCTTCCCCGCCGCGCGGCAGGCCGAAAAAGGCGTAGCCAGGCAGGTTGCGGCGGACGTAGCGGGCCTGGCCATCGGCGCGGCATTCCTGTAACCCGAGCAGATCGGGCGCGCAGTGCTGGATCCGCGCTAGCGCCAGCCGCCGGCGGCGCTCCCAGCGGTTCTCGCCGTCCGGCGCCCGGCCGTAGCGAATATTGAAGCTCATTACTTTAATCATTGAAGCGGTAAAATGCGTTAGCCGCCTGGCAGGCCAAAGCCCAGGCCGGTCGGGTCGAGCGCTTCCGGCCCATCACCTGGCTCGTCCATCCCGCCGCCGGGACCGGCCGGGCCTGGAGACTGCGGGAGCATTCCTGCACCCCCGATCCCGGTCAGGCTACCAAGCTGCTTTAGGCGCAGACCAGCCTGGACGAAGGGGGTGTAGACCAGCCCGAGCGGGTTGCCTTGCTTGAGCAGGGCCAGGCGGGCAGCGCGCAGCGCTTCGCCGGCGGTCTGGCCGCCCAGGAAGCGGGCGAAGAAGGCTTCGGCAAAATCGCTGGCCATCTCTTCGTAGATGGTGATCTCGGTGCCAATCAGCCCGGCAGCCAGGGCGTCGATCACGAAGCCGCGCAGCAGGGTTAGCGCCGCCAGCGGATCTACCGCGCTGGTGTGGCAGCCGTTCAGGAAGACCAGCGGGCGCGCCCCGCTCTCCCAGCGAATCTCGTAATCCTGGAAGTTGGAGGTCTGGATCAAGCCGCGCTGCGCCTTCGAACCGACTACTAGGTAGGGCGCTTCGCGCACCAGGCCGCCGTGGCAATAGAAGTAAATGATCTCGCCCGGCTCGCCCTGGAAGCGCTCCAGCAACTTATTCCGGTCAGACTCCGCACTGAACTGGACCGCGAGCTGGCTCAGGCGGTCTTTGTGCCCGGCGAGGAGTTCGAAATCGCGGTATTCGCCCATTAACAAAGCCGGCTTGCCGGCAAAAGGAATTTCGAACGGCGCTTCGCTGCCCTCATCCAGGGCCAGGGGCAAGCCGAGATAGTGGCGAAAGCCCCAGAATCCGCCCGGGCAAACCGTGCGCATCAGCTCGTCGCACGGCTTGGGCTTGCCAACCCGTCCAGCGATGGTCGGGCAGCGCCCGTGGAAGCAGGCACTCTGCTCCAAATCTTCGCCGGCTTGGATGGCGAGCACGAATTCGGGACACAGCCGGTAATTCTCACTGCAGCCGGGGTCAAGCGGGTAATCGTAGATCAGGGCAGCCGGCAGGATGTAGCTGGGCGAGCCCTTCAGGGCGATCTGGACAAAGCCCGGGGTGCGCATCAGCTCCTGGAAAGCCCGCCGGGCTTCGGCTCCGCCGGCCAGGCGGTC
>CAZAGA010000085.1:0-11270 GCA_964484335.1 uncultured Anaerolineaceae bacterium | reverse complement strand
AGAAATAGAGCAAATGCCAGGGAAAGCTCAAGGGGTAATCGAAGAAAAACCGGTATGCATATCGCCAGGCCAGGTCCACCTGGTTGCGCTCCAAGCGAGAAGCCTGCGGGTTAGCCAGGATCTGGTTGAGCAGCTCGAAATATTCGTCCCAGTCTTGCGGATCGAAGGTGAAACCTTTGCCGCGGTAGTGGGTCTGGCCTGAAACAACGGTGGGTATCCCACTGAGGGCCATTTCCATGCCCACCGTGGTGGTATAAACCAGGCCCAGGTCAGCGATTTCAAGCAGGTCATAGGTGTTGATCGGGTCACCAGCTGCAACCAGGCGGATATTTTCGGGCAGGACGGGCATGACCTCCCGGACCACATCTGATACTGAGGGGCCCTTGGTATAACGCTCGCCTGGATGGATGCGTACGACAAGCTGAGCGCCAGGCCGTTGGGAAAAATTACGCAAAGTGCGCTGCAGCCATTCCGTCATATTGCGGCTGAAGACCTGGCGGCCGAGAGTCAGGCTGTCGCCGATCACATTAGCGGCCAGGACAGCCAGCGGGCGAGCATCCAACCCCAAAGCCCGCCTGACCTGCTCACCGCCCTGAGATGGCTGGCCTTGCCAGCGGCGCGAGAAGTTTTCCCACAGGCTGGCATTCTGGCGAGAGGCATACAAGGCGCGGATTTGTTCCAATTCAGCCAGAGCCAGCGGCTGGTCTCTCCATTCTTCCCAGAGCCGTTCAGTTCGTTGGAGCATTACTTCGTCGTTTTCTGCCAACCAGATGCGCTCGCGCTGTTCGCCAAATTCATACGTGACCGCAGGGATGCCAAGGAAGCGGGCTGCCTGATATCCTGCGCCCATTTCCAGGATGCTGCCATTGGGGGTGAGCAGTAAATCCGGCTTGTGGGCCTGAATCCAACTGGTGATTGCTAAGGCGGCCTGGGTATTGCGCTGTTGGCGCAGTTGGTAGAGCTGGCTGCTGGTGTCGACTTCTTCGATTTGCAGGGTGTATTGGACGTCCCGAATGGAAACCTGCTCAATTGCGGCGGCCAGCTCGCTGGGCAGTTGTTTCATCGCTGGTTTGATATCCAGGATGGAGACCGGTTTGAGCAGTTTTTCTGCTGGCTGGAGCGCGCTGTGGGTATATGCGTTTTGGCGGCGCAGGTCAAAGCGGTTCATTGGAACCTGCCAATTGTTGAGCGGGAGATAGGCCAGGGTGATCGTATGGCCTTGCCCGGCCAGGCCCAGGCCAAGTAGAACCGAATGTTCTACCCAATAGCGCAGGGTTGTGAACATGAGGATCTTTTTTCGCTGATCGACCGGTAGTGCGCTGGTCGCGCGAGCAGCTTTGGCCTGCGCCAGCCATCCCGGCAAATGTTTTTGGGCACGTTGAAGCGAGAAGCTCTTGCTGAGCGGTTTACCTTGCTGGCGAACCGACCAGTAGAACTCTGCCGTAAGCGGAATCTCACCGAGGACTTTCTTAATGGCTGTTTTTGGCGATTTATTGTTCATCGTTTTGATTATACATTGCGCCCAATCGCGAAATAAGGTGGTTAACTCTCGCCTAATAACATTGTCCGGCGGGCATTCTCCAGGTCATGCTGTGCCCAGGCATTATTGGGGTCTGCCAGGGCAGCGGCCTGGTAAAGTGGGTACGCTTGTCCCCAGTCACTGGATAGCTTGGCCCTCATTCCTGCGGATTGCAGCGTGCGGCTGAATTGTCGCCAGGCTGGATTGACTGGAGTACGCAGACGAGTATCGGCGGCTGTGCGGACAGTCTCAAGCACCCTGGCGTTGTCTCCAGCCTCCAGGGCAGCCTGCGCGTCGATCAATAGCCTGGCTAGCTCGCTCTCAACGGCGTTGTGCTCGGGTTGACCGGTTAGGTTGTCTCCGTCTGCCTGGGTAAAAATATACTGGTAAACCCGATCGTTAATCGCCTGGCCCTGGTCATTCACCAACCTGATTAGCAGCACGTATTCGCCGGGGGGCAGTTCTACGGGAAGTGAAAGGTGCTGGCGGATGACTTCACCGTCCGACCAGGCGCTGCTGGTTAACCAGCCATAACCAATCGGGTCAATTATTTCGAAGATCACCTCGCCGCCTTTTTTTTCCAGGCGAGCAGATTGGTAGCCAACCTGTTCTGCGAGTGGATCCATTTGCCAGAAAAGGTCCATGCTGGTGGCCTGGTTGTGAACCGCCGCCAGCGTGAAACCCGGTGCAAGCTCGGCCAGGGGGGTGTCTTCACCTTGAAGAACCTGGCTGAGCGGGACAATCACCCGGTCGCGCCGGACGAAGGTGCCATCGACTGGCTGGGCTGAATTGCCCGCCTGGGCTTTTGCAGCCTGGCTGCCCAGTTCCACCGGCAGATAATTCTCCCAGAAAGCCTGGTAAGCGGTTAGGTTGCTGCGGCGCGTCCAGGCGCCATGAGTCAGGATGAAATCGGGCCGTTGCTCTTCGAAGATGTACATTTTCAGGAGCGCTTCTTCCCGAATCCTGGCGATCTGGTAATCGCCCAAGCCAGCTAAGTCAAGAATACGCTTATTCTGGACATAGCTGGTGGCGCCAATATCCGGGATCATGTACAGCGGGTCTTGTAAGCCTAGCTGGGCAGCGAATTTGCTCAACTCGGCATACTGTTGGTTGACTTCGCCGATGGTCCAATACATCCTACCATCCAGGCAGCGTGTTTCGGCCAGTGGTTGGTAGCCACAGACCAACTGGCGTTGGGTCTGGCGCAGGTTAGCCCAGGCAAAGCGCGCCGCGCTAATCCCAAACCAGATGGCTAGACCGGCGGCCAGGAACGCTAAGCTGACCTCGCCCCGTTTCAGCGGTTGGAGGCTGATGGCCGTTGGGGGGATATCCTGCTGGTTGATGCGCAGGCGATGGAGCAGGGGGCGGATATTTTCGAGCCAGGCCAGGATTTGATCGGCTGCCAGCGCCAGCAGCGCCACTTCGAAGGGGATAAATGGAAAAACAAAGCGGAAATTAAGCATCCAATCGGGAGTGTAGAGAGGTAGCGCAAGGGCAGCCAGCGCAAACAGCGGAAAGATGCGTTGGGGGCCACGCAGGCTGGCCAGGCCGCCGAGGAGCAGGGCTGGGAGTATTCCAACCGCTGCGAAATTGCGAAAATAGCTGCGCAAGTAAACCCAACCATTGGGCTCAAACCAGACTCTGGCCAGGTCTGTCCCGTACCAGCCGGCTTTGGCATAGATTGGGTTTGGCCACCAGGCGGCAAAATACCAGTAATGCCAGGCTCGAAACAGGCCATAGCCAAGTCCGAAGATGCCTAACCAGGCCAATAACCTGATGAAGTTCATGCGCAGCGCCTTGCGTTCGGTTTGCTTTCCGGCAATTCTAAGACCCAGCGCAAGTACTTTGAATCCCAAACCGGCCAGGGCATAAACCAGGCCGTCGGGCCGGGTCATGCCGACCAGGACCAGGCTGAGCGCGGAGCCAATTGGTAGTACGGCGCGAGTAGCGTTTTCTGCCGCTTCTTCTCGCAGCAAGAAGTAGACCGACAGCAGAATCAGAAAAGCATACAGGCTGTTTTCCAGGCCCGAGGCAGCCCAGAAGGAAAAGGTTAAAGATAAGGGCAGGAGCGCCACTCCCAACAGCAGCCACTTGTAGCGCAGGAAGGGACGCAGGGTCAAGTAAAGAATGAAAACTGTTCCAAGGCTGAAGACCAGGCCCAGGATTTTGCTGACCAACAAGGTCTCGATTCCCAGCCAGGCACCGCTGGCGAGCAAGATGACCCACAGCAGGTTCGAATAGCCTGCGACGCGCGCGGCGCCTGGATAGAGCGCTCCCAGGCCAAAGCCTTGGGCGAAGTTTCGAGCATAGGAAAACGAGATTGCTGCATCGTCAATGGTGAAGGACCAATGCAAAACATAGGCTACGCCGGTGACAGCCAGTAGCAGGAAAATGATCCCATATTCAGAGAGAGTAGCAAAGCGCGTTGAACGCATGCGTTTACTCCTGATCAATTTCCCAGGCCAGCCGGGGGCGAACCGGACCCTGGCGGACTTCTAGCCACTGCATTCCGGGCGCGCCAGCGCCATCCACGTTGAATGACAGGGCCTGCTCATCTTGAAAATAGCGCCGGATGCGGAAGGCGCTGGCATTCAACCCAACGACATAGCGCCCCTCGTTCAGGAAATCTGGCTGGATCAAGCAGCGGCTGGTATAACGGCCGGCTGGACGGGTGCGAAGCTGTTCATATAATCCCGGGTCATCTGTGTCGAAGGATGTGAAGACTGGGTCGCCACGCGTGGTCAGCAGGTAAATCCCCAACCGCAAACCGTTGACCGGCGCATCAAGGCGATAATCGACTTCGATCTGGAAGGCCTCCGTCGAGCGAACGGTATCTGCGATCCGGTTTTGCCGGTCTCGGACGCGGATCGCCAACGGCCAAAATGGGGCCGACTCTGCTGGCACCTCATCGGGTTGCCAAAAGCGTTCTCCAACCTGGGAGAAACCCGAGGTCAGGTAGTAATCCACGGCCGCAGTGGTCGGAGCGCGCAGCGCCAGACGCCCCTTTTCCAGGACGATTGTTTCTTCCGTCAGGCGCAGGATGGCAGACATATTGTGGCTCACGAACAATACGGTCCGCCCGGTTTGAGCAACATCGCTCATCTTGCCCATGCATTTTCGCTGGAACTCGGCATCGCCGACTGCCAGGACTTCATCGACTACCAGGATCTCGGGTTCCATATGGGCGGCGACTGCAAAGGCCAAGCGCAGGTACATCCCGCTTGAGTAACGCTTGACCGGGGTGTCAATGAATTTCTCGACCTCGGAGAAGGCGACAATTTCATCGAACTTGCGCTCAATTTCGGCGCGTTTCATGCCCAGGATCGCGCCGTTCAGGTATATGTTCTCTCGTCCGGTCAGTTCAGGGTGAAAGCCGGTGCCAACCTCGAGAAGCGAACCGACCCGGCCACGGACTTCGGCAAATCCTTCGGTCGGCTCGGTGATGCGGGAAAGGATTTTGAGCAAGGTACTTTTGCCTGCCCCATTCCGGCCGATTACACCCAGCACCTGTCCCCTCTTGACGTCAAAAGAGACATCTTTCAAGGCCCAGATGGTAGCATCTGGGTTATCTGACTTGCGGCGGCGCAATGCGCGGGCGGGCGCGCTGACTGCCTGCGAGATCGTATCGCGCAGGGTCCTGTAGCGCTCAGGAGCCAGCCCAATCCGGTACTGTTTTCCTAAGTTTTCAACCTGGATGGCGATATTGGAGGTAGCCATAGCTAGATCTCATCCGCAAACGTGCGTTCCATCCGCCGGAAGTAGTACAAACCGCCAATCAACGCCAGGGTGGAAATGGCAATTGAAACAGCCAGCAAGCTACTGTGAGTACTGTTGGCGCCTAGCAGCGCCCAGCGAAAGCCTTCCACCACACCGGTCATTGGGTTGATCGCGATGAAGAACTGGGCGGTTTCCGAGAAGATCTTGGTCGGGTAGCCAACCGGGGTGATGAACAGCCAGAACTGGGTCAGGAACGGGATGATATAGTTGACATCCCGGTAGATCACATTCAGCGCCGAGAGCCATAAACCGACTGCCAGGGAGGTGATCATACCCAGCAGCAGAAACAGCGGCAGGGTCAGCCAGCGCCAGGAGAGTTCGATCTGATAGCCACTATTGGGGGTCAGGTGATAGTAGAGCATCAGGCCCGCAAGCACCAAGAAGGAGATTGCAAAATCAACCAGGCCACTGAAGACCGAAGCCATCGGGATCACCAGGCGAGGGAAATAAACCTTGGTGATCATGGTGCGGTTCTGGATCAGCGAGCGCCCGGCGTCGCCGATTGCTTTGGTAAATAATCCCCAGGGGAGCAGTGCGGTGAATGAAAAGATCGGGTAGGGGATGCCGTCGGTGGGCACCTTGGCCAGGTTACCGAAGATAAAGTTGAACACGATCATGGTCATGATCGGCTGTAGGACGGCCCACAAGATGCCCAGGGCGGTCTGTTTATAGCGCACCTTGACATCGCGCCAGATCAGGAAATAAATTAACTCCCGGTAGCGCCATAACTCAAACAGGTTCAGCGCTGCCCAACCGCGGGCAGGCCGGATCAGGGTGATTTCTTCGGTGGTGGTCTGGAGATTGGACATATTTAGTGGGCCGGGTTGGCCAGGTACCATTCAATTGTCCGACGCAGGCCTTCTTCAAAAGGCATCTGGGCGCGGAAACCGAAGAATTTCTCTGCCCGGCTGACATCCAGCGCCCGGCGCGGTTGGCCGTTTGGCTTGCTGGTGTCCCAGACCAACTCGCCCTCGAAACCGGTCAGTCGCGCGATCAAGGATGCCAGGTCTCGAATGCTGATCTCGTTGCCTGAACCGAGGTTGACTGGTTCGCTGGTATTCAGACGTTCGGTAGCCAGGGCGATTCCCTCGGCGGCATCTTCGACGTATAGGAATTCCCGGGTGGGTGAGCCATCTCCCCAGAGTATGACCTGGCGATCGCGGCGCGCTTTTGCTTCCAGGCAGCGGCGGATCAATGCGGGGATGACATGCGAAGTTTCCAGGTTGAAGTTGTCGCGTGGCCCATACAGGTTAACTGGCAGCAAATAGACTGCATTAAAGCCATACTGCTCACGGTAAGCCTGAGCCTGGACGAGGAGCATTTTCTTGGCCAGGCCATAGGGCGCATTGGTCTCTTCCGGATAGCCATCCCATAGATTTTCTTCTCGGAAAGGCAGTGGAGTGAACTTTGGGTAAGCACAGATCGTCCCGATGGCGACGAATTTTTCGACGCCTTGCTTCCAGGCCTCATGCATCAACTGGGTACCCATCATCAGGTTGATGTAGAAAAAGTCAGCCGGCCGGGCGCGGTTTGCTCCGATTCCTCCGGCCAGGGCGGCAAGGTGGATTATGATCTCGGGCCGGGAATCCTGGAGCATGCGCTGAATATCGTTCAGTTGGACCAGATCATACTTTTCAATCAACGGAACAAAAACATTTGCGCCACGCTGGCGTAACTTTTCGACCAGAAACGAACCCAGGAAGCCTGCGCCTCCTGTTACAACGACTCGGCGGTTGCGTAAATCGATTGTATTCATAAAATGATTTTGTTCCATGGCTATATTCTCAAAAAGACTTTAGTTCCACGGACCTCCAGGCTGGGGATTTCCCCATCTGTCAAGGATCCGCCTTCGCTGGTCGCCTTTACGGTTCGGGCGGCCGCGGCTGCTCCGGTTGAGTCGGCAGGATTTCCCGCCATAATTGGCCGGATGCCTTGCTCCAGGCAGGTTAGCCGGCAAATATCGGCAATATCTCCTTCGCCCTCAATCCGCACACTGTCGAAACCGGCTTGTTTGACCTGGATCAATTGGTCGCGCACCTTGAGCCGGGTGCGCCGGTACAAGGCCATAGTCGTCTCCAGGTAGTTGACAGTCAGGCGAGCTCGCAGCGCAATTCCTTCTGGGGTGATAATGTAACGAAGCTTTCGACGCTGGGCGCGTTTGACTTTAACATATCCCTTGGAAACCAGTTTTTTTAGGTGCCAGTTGACG
Organism: uncultured Anaerolineaceae bacterium; assembly: GCA_964484335.1. Classification (GTDB taxonomy): domain Bacteria; phylum Chloroflexota; class Anaerolineae; order Anaerolineales; family UBA4823; genus CAZAGA01. Next base: position 3,765 of record CAZAGA010000085.1, on the reverse strand, counting down.
GTACCAATGGCCACATCCAGGCGATCTTTCAGGGTAGCCTGGGTGATATCTGGGTCAGACTCGATTTGTTCGAGCAGATGAAGGGTCAGGTCGGGATCTTTAAAGGTTTCTGGATCGCTGAAAGTTTCCATAAAGCAACTCAAAATTCACGATACGAATTTCAGAAAATGAATTATAAACCTTCTCCTACCAGGGTCAAGAGGTGGGCGGGATTATTTGGCTGGTTGGGTTCGGATTGGCCCGGCGGCATACACTTGCAGCAAGGTCACGGCGTCGATTGCCGGGTCTCCGGCCAGGAATTCCGGGCGAATCTGACGCTTGGCGCGTTCGAATTTCTCCAGGTCACGCTCTAACACTTCCAGGCGGACTTCTTTGAAATGGTTCTGAAAGGCTCGCTGGTAATCTGTGTAGCGATAACGGTTCAGGTTACTGCCCGGGTTCAGCCACTTCTGCCAGGCGCTTTCCGAGTAAGCCAGCATCTCAAAAGGATATTTGAAGTAATGATCGCGCAGGTCGATAAAATGAACCTGGCAACCGGTTGGTTTGGTCAGTGTTGCCAGGGCTTGGGTGATCCTTTCCACCTGATCGAGATGTTCGTACACTGAACTACTCAAAACAATATCGAATTCGGGAGGTTGGCTTTGAGCGGCCAGGTCAAATATGTCTGCCTGTAACAATTTGATGAAATCCGGACGCGGCAGGACTTTTCCGCTGGTGATTGTCAGGTATTGGTCGTACCTGGGAAGCAATTGCCGGTTGAAAAAATCTTCGGGTGGAGCGTACTTATCGACTAACGTTACATGGCTAGCGCCTGACTCCAGCAGCCCACATGCCAGGGCAAAATTACCCCCATATCCGAAGTTGAGAATAGTTTGGTCATGGAAAGACCGGCCAAATTGCTCCAGGATTTGGCGGTAATTCTCAATCCTTTCCTTGGGCTCACGGGTTTCAAAGCCAGGTTGGATGATCAGGTTGTACCGGAGCAGGAAGTGGACTGCCGGCCTGGGCAAAAAATGACGGATCAAGCGCAGGGTCAGGTAATCGAATTTCAAGATTTTACTCCACCGGAAAAGCAGGGCAATTTTCAGGAACCTCTCTGGGTACTAATACCTGCACCTTGACCTCTTTGAATGTTTTGAGTGGCTCGTAATAGCACAGGACCGGTTCAGCAACCCAGCGCACCCAGGCGTCGTTTTCGTCGCCGAAATGGTGTTCTTCGCCGCGGTAAACCACCTTTAATGGCTCGCTGATGATCAGGGCGAAACGCTTCTCAGCCAGGTCGCGATGAAATCCAGCAAAATAATCCGCTTCCGCAGATAGGGCCTGGTCCATCAGGTATTTTTTCTCATACTCGACCACCAGCGGAATGGCAGGCACTTGGCCAAAAGTGAGTAATTGGCGCTGATCCATGAACAGCACTTCACCCTCGGCTGTTGCATTGGCAACCTGCTCCTGGATATAGCTCAAAGCTTCCTGGCCTTTCGATGCGGGTGGAATCCGAACCGGGATGGAGTCGCGCAGGGATTGCGCTGCCAGGATGATCATCATCAAGACCAGGAGACCCTGGACCCAGGCCGGCTGCTGAGTGATTTGGGTGATGGTACGGTGGCTGCCGGCACGCCAGGCCAGGGCGGCAGCAAAAGCCAGAGTTAGCAGGAACATATCCATGTTATGTAAATCCCCACCACCGCCGATCTTCACGCTAGCCACCAGGCCCACTACCAGGAAGGCCAGGGCAGGTAGGAGAATCGCTGCCTGGCCCCACAGATCGAGCTGCCATTGGCGCGAGTGGCGCCAGTAAACCAGCAAGAGGATCAAAGGCGCGGCGGCGATGAGCAAGGCCAGCAGAATTCCCGGTCCAAAGGTCGGATTGGGGAGCAGGCGTTCCCAGAGCAGTGGTTGCCGGCTGAGAAACGCACCCAGGCCACCTAGGCTTGAGATATCGACGCCCGCTGCGCCGCTGCCAGCGGTGGTTGTTGCCTGGGACGGCTCGGCCACTGCAAGTGCGCTGCTGAAGTCAATCCATTGAGGAAGTAAATAACCACCAATGATCCCAGCGGTAAAAACTGCCAGGCTGGCGCCCCAGCGCCATTTCCAGTTTCTGGATTTTGGATTATCCAGGTCGGCAAAGAATAGCATGGCAGCCCAAATGGCCGGCGCGAACATCCAGGTGAAGCGGGTAATCTGGGCATAAAAAGCGGCAATCATCACCAAGGGCAGTGCCGCCCACAATGGCTTGCGCCAGGCGATCGACACCAGCCAGGCGCTGATGACCAGGGGTGTGTAGATCGGGCCTTGATTCAAGAACAAAAAGGTCCATAACCCGCATAAAAACCAAAGCCAGGTCTTTTTATCGACCCGTTGAAAAGCCAACCAACCCAGGATGGCATAGGGAACCGTGCTGACCAGGCCATTCCATAATCGAAATGCCCAAATCGGGATTCGGGCAAACAGAAACGGCAGGCCCCACAACGACTGGCGCCCGAGGTCTAGGTAAGCGAAGATCGGTTGGTCAGCCGGATAATTGTAGAAGCGATGTCCAAACAAGACGGAATAATCCCAAATTCGGTTACCTTCAGACCAACCCAGTGAAAATGGGTAGTTGCTCAAGTTGGCGAAAGCCTGGCCAAACGTGAACAGGCTGGCGATAGCCAACCAGGCGATCAATAAACTATCTTTTCGCACCAACTGGTGTTCGTCTCGGGTCATGACCAGAGCAACAAACAGGCCCAGGCCAATGGTCAAGATGAGGCGGGCGGTTGCGCCTATTGCTGCGCTGATCGGAATGTGTTGCAATATCCAAAGCGGGACGACGACGGCCAAGCCTGTCAAAAGCCAGCGTAGCCAGCCAGTCCGGACTCGCTTGACCAGCAGCCACTGGCTAAGACGGCTAGTGGCTTTGGGTTGCCAGATTATCCAGATCGTCCCTAACACAAGCAGGCTGAGAAGTATTTCCAGCCCGATCAAGCCCAGGCTGAGGCGTCCAGTGAGCCTGCCAGCCTTGATCAGGTCCGCTTCAATTAAGTAAGCCAGGTATTCCCGGCTGGACTGCCACAGGCCCAGGATGCCCGCCAGGAATAATCCGGCCGGGAGTACCCAGGGCTGGGTCGATGTTAATGAGGGTTTGTTCTGCTTACTCATAAATCTGACTTCACTCCGAGCGGAAGGAGAGCACACCGCCTGGCAGGCTGAGGAGGATTAACATCACCCGAGACATCAGGGCGACCACCAGGACGGTCTCAATTGGAATTCCGACCAATCCCATGAGCTGGACTTGCAATAGCTCGACAAACCCCAGGCCATTCAGGGTCAGCGGGATTACACCGGCAATATTGACAACCGTAGATACATAGAGCGCGTACAACCAGTCGACCGAAGCGCCGACAGACCAGTAATATACCGCCAGCCAGAGGCCGCCAATCAGGACAAACAGTAAGGAGGTCAGGAATGAAATGACCAGCGTGGCCGGGTCGCGAAGCTCGATTAAGCCCAGAAGCCTCACCAGGCGATCAACCGTTCGAGTCCAAAACCTTGACCGCGCTGATTTCCAGTTGACAAGCCAGGCGGCTAATCGGTGGCGGAAGATCCAAACAAGCCCTGCCAGGACTACTCCAGCCGCCAGGGCGATCTCGAGAATCACCAACCAGGTCGTGGCGGCAATCCGTCCCCAAAACCAGGCAGCCAGGACCAGATTAAGCAGCACTAGCACCAGGTAGCCGAAACCGCGTTCCAACAATATTGACGAGAAAATCACTCCCGATTTTC
>CAZAGA010000084.1:0-11376 GCA_964484335.1 uncultured Anaerolineaceae bacterium | reverse complement strand
AAAAGTTCTGCGAAGGCCGGATGGCGATCGAAATGCCGACCATCACCCCGCGCATTTGCGGAATCTGCCCGGTTAGCCATCACCTGGCAGCCGCCAAAGCCTGCGACGACCTGTACAACGCTCCCCCGCCTCGCCCGGCTTCTTTGTTGCGCGAGTTGATGCACATGGGTCAGGTGATCCAAAGCCACGGGATGCACTTCTTCGAGCTTGCCGGCCCCGACTTGTTGCTTGGCTTCGACAGCAACCCAGAGATTCGCAATGTGATCGGCCTGATCGGCGCTAATCCTGAGCTGGCCTTGAAAGCCGTCACCCTGCGCCGCTTTGGCCAGGAAATCATCCGCCTCCTCGGCGGCCGGCGGATCCACCCAAACTTTGCCGTTACCGGTGGCGTTAACAAAGCCCTCCAGCCTGCGGAACGGGCCACCATCCAGGCCGGGATTGATGAAGCGATCGCCATCACTCGGGTTGGGCTCCAGATCTTTAAAGACTGGGCCGAGAAGAATCACGAAGACATCTGGAAATTCGCTGTCCTGACCACCGGTTATCTGGGACTGGTCACCCCAGACAACAGCCTCGAGCTGTATGATGGCGATGTCCGACTGAGGGGATCGGATGGCAGCCAACTGGAAAAGTTCCCCGGTAGGAATTACCTGGATTACATCGCCGAGCATGTCGAGAATTGGTCCTACTTGAAGTTCCCTTACTACAAGAAGATGGGCTGGCCGCAAGGCGTGTACCGGGTCGGCCCACTGGGTCGCTTGAATACCTGCGACCAGATCGACACGCCCCTGGCTAACGCTGAGCTGCAGAACTTCAAAGCCATCAACGGCGGCAAACCGGTCGAGAACACCTTATACTATCATTACGCCCGCCTGATCGAGACCTTGTTCTGCATCGAAAAGGTACGCCTCCTGTTGGACGATCCAGATATCCTCAGCACCGACATCCTCAACACCCATCACGAGCTGAAAGGCGTTGGGGTTGGCATTCTCGAAGCGCCGCGCGGCACGCTCTTCCACCATTATTGGACCAATGAGAAAGGCCAGCTCGAACGGGTCAACCTGATCGTCGCCACCGGCAACAACAACTGGGCCATGAGCACAGCGGTGGACAGCGTTGCCAAGACCTATGTTCACGGGCCGGATGTCACCGAGGGCATGCTCAACCGGGTTGAAGCCGCCATTCGCGCCCACGACCCATGCTTGTCCTGCTCTACCCACGCGGTTGGCCAGATGCCGCTCTACCTGGAGCTCCTGGATGAGCAAGGCAACCTGATTCGCACGATCACGCGCGACTGAACCCGATCTATCACTAGCTATTGCAAAGGAGAACTTTGCCATGTATACGATCAACCAACTGATAAAAGCCAAAGCCGAAGGTCGGACAGTCACCATCAACCAGAATGATACGGTCTATCATGCCCTGATGCTGATGGCCAATCATAACATTGGGGCGGTAATTGTTGTCGATGACGATGGGCAGATGGTCGGAATCTTCACCGAACGGGATTACGCTCGCAAGGTGATCCTGATGGGCCGCACTTCGCTGGAGACCAAGCTTAGTGAGATCATGACCCGCGATGTCCTGGCAATCAATCCGGAGACCAGCCTGGAAGAATGTATGAGTTTGATGACCCACTGGCACATTCGGCACCTGCCGGTTGTGCACGAAGGGAAAATGATCGATCTTGTCTCAATGCGCGACGTGGTTGAGGCGATCATTGCCAATCGCGAAGACACCATCCAGGACCTGGAAAAATTCATCCTGGGTCACGGATACACTCGCTAGAACGGTTCCTCTTAGAAAACCATCCTAAAATTGACCAGTTCAGTTTTAGGATGGTTTTCCTACTAGGCTGAACGCATGCAAAAATGGTTGATCCTGGGTTACGGGAACGCTGACCGGCAGGACGATGGCCTGGCCTGGCATGTCCTGGCTCGCCTGGCCAGGCAATTGAGCCGCGGTGTCCCACAGGAGCCCGAGCTCGATTTTGAATTTGAGGACCTGAATCCCGTATTTCTATTCGTCCTCCAACTAACACCCGAGCTAGCCGAGCTGGTCGCTGCCTTTGATCAAGTCTGCTTTGTCGATGCGCATACCGGCGCGATTCCTTACGAGATCCAGGTCCTCCGACTCGAGGCCCAGTTCCAGAATTCCCCCTTCACCCACCACATGACTCCCGAGACCTTGTTGTCCTTCTGCGATTCCTTGTATGGGCATTCTCCCCAAGCCACGCTGGTCTCGATCCACGGCTATGAGTTTGGCTTCTCACGGCGTCTTTCGGCCAGCGCTGATGCATTAGCCGATCAAGCCGTTGAGAAAATTTTCAACCTGCCCGGATTTCCCAGCCCGGGAAATTAGCCAACTTAACTGGGGTAACCCCGAAATGCATGACAATTGACACTGGCATCTCCATCGGTTTGCTATTATCATAAGAGAGATTGAACCAGTACCAAAATCCTTCGGGCAAGGAGGAGGCTGTAATGGCATCCCTGATAACCCTAAAGATTAACGGACGGGAGGTGACGGTTGAGGAAGGCTTAACCGTTCTCCGTGCTGCTGAAAAAATCGGCATCACCATTCCCACCTTATGCGATCACCCCGACTTGCATCCTTACGGCGGTTGCCGCCTGTGCGTGGTGGAAGTTAAAGGTGCTCGCTTCCCCATGGCATCCTGCGCCTTGCCAGTCGCCGCAGGAATGGAAGTCACAACCGAAAGCCGGGCGCTGACCAAATCCAGGAAAGCCATTCTTTCATTAATACTATCTACTTATCAGGATGCGGGTTACCGCGCCACCCAACGAGAAACCCAATTCCTGCACTGGGTGCGCCACTATCGACTGACTGCACAATTGAAAAAAACCAGCCAACCGGGCCGTTTTCCGGTCGGCGGCGATCCTAACCCATTCTTATGGGTGGATATGAACAAGTGCATCCTGTGCACGCGCTGTATTCGGGCCTGTACAGAAATCCAGGGCCGCTTTGTCTGGAGCCTGGCCGAGCGTGGTTACCACACCCGGGTCGTAGCCGGCGCAGATACCGACTTGCTCTCCGCACGCTGTGAATCCTGCGGCGCCTGCGTGGCTTACTGCCCAACCGGCGCACTGGACCATAAAATGAGCTTGACTGCCGGCTACCCTGACCGGCTGGTAACGACCACCTGTACCTATTGCGGTGTGGGCTGCCAGTTCGACCTGAATGTTAAGAATAACCGGGTGATTCGAGTGACATCCAACCCCGACGCCCCGGTGAATGGCAATCACCTGTGCGTCAAAGGGCGCTATGGTTATGATTTTGTGCACCATCCCGACCGGCTGTTGCGGCCAAAGGTTCGACGCTATCTCCTGGAAGGAAAACCCCGCCCGCAGGAGCGTGGCGAATGGGTGGAGGTGGATTGGAATACCGCCCTCGATATCACTGCCCGAAAGTTGAACCAGATTCGCAGTGAGTCGGGACCGGATAGCATTGGCATCCTGACCTCGGCCAAATGCCTGAACGAAGAAAATTACCTGATGAACAAATTCGCCCGCCAGGTGGTCGGGACGAATAACATCGATCACTGCGCTCGTCTCTGACACTCCAGCACCGTGGCCGGTCTGGCCACTTCCTATGGCTCGGGCGCAATGTCGAACTCGATGAAAGATGTCGCCGAACACGCCAAATCGCTCCTGATCATCGGCTCGAACACCACCGAGCAGCACCCGGTATTCGGCGCGATGCTCCGCCAGGCTGTTGCCCGGCGCGGCACTAAGCTGGTCGTCGCCGATCCGCGCAAGATCGAAATAACTGAATTTGCCACCCTTCACCTGCGTCAGAAGCCCGGCACCGATGTCGCCTTGATTAATGGCCTGATGTATATTATCCTGGAAAAGGGTTGGCAGGACCAGGAATTCATTGATCAACGTACCGAGGGCTACGAAGAATTCCGGGAATGCCAGCTCAATTATCCACCGGAAAAGGTTGCCGAGATCACCGGCCTAAAAGTCGAACAACTTTACCAGGCGGCGGAAATCCTGGCCCTGAACAAACCAATGGCGGTGATGTGGGCAATGGGGATCACCCAGCATATTGTCGGGGTGCGCAATGTAATGGACCTGGCCAACCTGCAGATGCTGCTTGGCAACATCGGCATCCCAGGCGGCGGTGTGAACCCGCTGCGCGGCCAAAATAACGTCCAGGGGGCTTGCGATATGGGCGGCCTGCCAAATGTCTACCCCGGCTACCAGGCAGTCACCTATCCTGAGGCGCAGCGGAAATTTGAAGCCGCCTGGGGGGCCGCACTGTCACCCAAGCTCGGTCTGACAATCACGGAAATGATGCCGGCGGCGGGGGAAGGAAAGTTGAGAGCCTTCTACATCCTGGGCGAGAACCCGGTCACCAGCGATCCGGATTCTGCCCATATTCGCCACTGCCTGGAGACTTGCGAGTTCATCCTCCTGCAGGAAATCTTCCCCACTGAAACCTCTATCTATGCCGATGTACTGCTGCCTGGCGTCAGCTTTGCCGAAAAAACCGGTACAGTCACCAACACTGAGCGACGCGTTCAGATGGTGCGCCAGGCGATCGACCCATTGGGTGAATCGCGCCCCGATTGGCAGATCACCGCCGAGTTGGCCCGCTGGATGCTAGCTGGACAGGCCAGTCCGGAAAACCCAGAACCACGCCGCCTGGTCGAAGCGCCGTTTTCGGGCTGGGACTACCGCGACAGCAGCCAGGTAATGGCCGAAGCAGCCGCTCTGACGCCCAGCTATACCGGCGTGAGCCATGCCCGGCTGGAGCGCGGCGAATCGCTGCAGTGGCCAGTGCCAGACGTCAACCACCCTGGCACAGCGATCTTGCATACCCGCCAGTTTGCGCGCGGCCGCGGCAAGTTCATGCCGATCGACCATATTCCGCCAGCCGAGCTGCCCGACGACAATTACCCGGTACTGCTCAGCACCGGCCGGGTGCTGTATCATTGGCACGGGGGCGAGATGACCCGCCGCGCCCAGGGCTTGCTGGAGGTGTACAGCCAGGCATTGGTTGAAGTCAACCCAGAGGACGCTGTTCAGCTCGGACTCAACGGCCACAAACGTGTCCGAATCACCTCCCGGCGCGGCAGCATTGAAGCCGAAGCCTGGGTAACAGATCGCGTCCCACCTGGGATGGTTTTTTCGAACTTCCATTTTCCTGAAGCATCGGCCAACGAGCTGACCATCGCTGCATTGGATCCGGTAGCGAAGATTCCCGAATACAAAATCTGTGCTGTAAAGGTAGAAGCCGTATGAACATCCATAAAATTTATAACTATGCTTTGCAACGAGAATATGAGGGAAAGCGTTTCTTTGAAGAGAATGCACAACGCCTGAGCCACTCTACCGCCGTCCAGGCTTTTAAAACGCTGGCTCAAGAGGAGCAGAGGCACATCGAATTCATCCAGGGCCAGCTCGCCGCCCTGGATACGGGCGACTCGCCACAAGTCGATTTCGGCCAGGAGCTCGAAAAAGCCGGTTTCTTCGTCGACCGGGCAACCTCTGAAATGCTTGACCAGACCGTTGCCGAGGCGATGGTAGCCGATCTGCCCGTGCTGCGCATGGCCTACCTGATCGAGCGGGATTTTGCTGAATTTTATGAAATGGCTGCCAGCCGCTGCGAAGGAGAGCCCAGGCAAGTCCTGAACATGCTGGCGAATTGGGAGCGCGGGCACGAACGCCTGTTTCGCTACCTGCACGACCAGGCCTTTGAGCAGTACGCCCAGATGCCCTGGGGCGGTTAAGTATGTGTGGGATCTTTGGAATCGTCACAGGGGAAGAAAATAATTTAGGACCGATATTAATTGAAGCCGGTCACCGGCTGTCTTACCGAGGTTACGACTCGGTCGGCTGCGCAACGCTGCATTCTGACGGTCAAATTGACCTGCGCAAGGATGTTGGTAAAGTAGACGAAGTCGCCGAACGTTTGAATTTTAATGCGATGACCGGCCAGCGCGGCATCCTGCAGTTGCGCTGGGCCACCTTTGGTTCTCCTTCCCAGGTGAACGCCCAGCCTCACCTGGATTCTGACGGCGACTTAGTCGGTGCACATAATGGCAACGTAGTAAATAATGTAGAACTCCGCCAGCAATTCATCGACGAAGGCCTGGTCGTGCGCTCGAACAATGATGGCGAGTCCTGTGTGCACGCGGTCGAGCGCTATCTCAATCGAGGCCAGAACTTTATCGATGCAATCCGCGCCGCTTACGCTGACCTGGAGGGCGATTACGCCTTCGTGATTGGCCGGAAGGGCGAAGACCGGCTCTACGCGATCAAAAAAGGCTCCGGCCTGGTGGTTGGCTTGGGAAAGGACTTCACCTGCCTTTCATCAGATTTACCCTCGATCTTGCCACTCACCCGCCAGGTGATCCGGCTGCAAGATGGGGAAATCGTCACCTTGTGGCCTGACCGAGTCGAGCTACGCCGGGTCGAAGATGGCGAATTAATTAACCGCGCTCCAGAGACGATTGAGGAAAGCATGGATGCAGCTCAAAAAGGCGGCTATGCGCACTTCATGCTGAAGGAAATTCACGAACAACCCCAGGTGGCACGCGAGCTGCTCCACTATTTCGATCGCGCCGCCCAATTACCACAATTTGTTCAGCGCATGGCGGAGGCTCGCCACCTGTACCTGGTCGGCTGTGGGACGAGCTACCATGCCTGCCTGGCTGGCTCGGTATACCTGGCCCGGCTGGCGCGCCGTCCGGCGATCCCGGTCCTGGCCCCGCAGTTCATCGCCCAGTACGGTCCAGCCCTCTCGCCCCAAGATGTCTGCATCTTCGTCAGCCAGAGCGGTGAAACCAAGGACGTACTGAACGCGATAAACTATACGCAAAACGCCCCCGGGTTGGAAGGGATTGGCATCCTCAGCCTGGTGAACGTAATCGGCTCGAGCATGATGCGGCTCAGTGAAATCAGCCTGCCACTGGTTTGCGGCTATGAAATCAGCGTTCCAGCAACCAAGACCTTCACCAACCAGGTGCTTGCCTTTTTCTACCTGGCGCTCAAGCTAGCCAACCGCCCGACCGCCCTGTTGGACAACATACCTGAGATGCTCGAACAGACCATTGCCAGCAGCGCCGGCCAGCTCGATTTGTTCAACACCAGCCTGGCGGGATGGAATGATCTCTACTGCCTGGGCTACGGATTGACCTACCCTATCGCCCTGGAGGGTGCACTGAAGCTCAAAGAAATCACCTATGCGCATTGCGAGGGAATGCTCTCGACCGAATTCAAGCACGGTCCGCTTTCTGCCGTCCACGCTGGCTACCCGGTGATCTTCCTGTCTGGGCAAGAAGATGTTCCCTTATTGGTTAGCGGCATCAACGAGGTCACTTGCCGAGGCGGGCTGGCAATTGCAATCGGTCCAGAAGACTCCCGCCTGCGCGCCAACGCCCAACATCTCGTGGTCTTACCTAATACGACGCCTGAGCTAGGTGCTTTGCTGGCGGTCATCCCGCTCCAATTGCTTTCCTACCAGCTCAGCCTGCAGCGCGGCTTCAATCCAGATTTTCCCCGCAACCTGAGCAAAACCCTGACGGTCGATTGAGATGCAAAATCCCCACCTGGAGGGCGGCTCATTCTTTTGGCCTGCCGGAACAACCGGTGTGTTGTTGATCCATGGCTTCACCGCCACAACCGCCGAAGTTCGCCCCTTGGGCCGCCGTCTGCTTGCCGCCGGCTACACCGTCAGCGGTCCTCTCCTACCAGGACATGGAACCACGCCCGAGGATGCCAACCGCTATTCCTGGCGCGATTACACCGCTACTGTGGCTGAAGCTTTCCAGGCGATAAAAAAGCATTGTTCAACGGTTTTCATCGGCGGGGAATCCATGGGTGGCCTGCTGGCGCTCTACCAGGCGTTCGAGTCGCCCGAGATCCCCGGGTTACTGCTCTACGCCCCCGCGATCCAACTGGCAACCGCTCGGGCTGCCCGCCTGGGACCATTGCTCAGTCCGTTTTTGCCATCGATCGAGAAACCACAAGGATCGCTTACCGCTGCCGACTCGCTCTGGCAGGGCTACACCGTGTACCCCCTGAAGGCCTTTCGCCAACTGCTCAGTTTACAGAAAATGGTGCGCTGCCGCTTGGCCGAAATCAACCAGCCGCTCCTGCTTGTCCAGGGTCGCCTGGATCGCTCTGTCCACCCCCATGGGCCAGGTTACATCCTAGAGAGGGTAAACTCAAAAATCAAGGAGTTGCACTGGATCGATCAATCAGGACACTGCGTGGTCCTGGATTGCCAGCGACAGGAAGTGGAAACGCTGACACTGGAATTTCTCCACCGCCTGAATAGCGCTTAACATAAAAACGGGCCTGGCCCGTTTTTATGTTAAGCTTCATTTCAAACTTGGCTCGATCTGGCTTTGAAAGAAAGCCTTGGCGATCTGGCGCACTTCCGGAGCGCCGGGCGCCGCCAGCACCTCGGCCGCCAGGCTGCGCGCCTGTTCCATTTTCAGCACGCGCACAATCGCCTTGGCACGCGGCGCGGCGCCGGGGTTCATACTCAGCTCGTCCACACCCAGACCAACCAGCACCGGCACCGCCAGCGGGTCACCAGCCAGCTCGCCGCATACCCCGGTGAACTTGCCGTACTGGTGCGCTGCTTGGGCGACTTCACCAATCAGGCGTAGCACCGCCGGGTGCAGGGCATCAGCCAAACCAGAGAGCAACGGGTTGCCGCGCTCGGCCGCCAGGGTATATTGAGTCAGGTCGTTCGTGCCGATACTGAAAAAATCCACCTGTGGCGCGATCGTCCGGCTTAGCAAGGCGGCCGATGGGATTTCAACCATGATCCCCATCTCGACCGGCCAGCGATGCGGAAGACCCGCCTCTAGTAGCCCGGTGTGGGCTTGCTCAAGCGCCTGTCGCGCCTGGAGTACTTCGTCCAGGTTGGCCACCATCGGGAACATCACCCGGAAACGGTAATTCGCCCCAGCCCGCAAGATGGCGCGCAGTTGGGGCTGGAACAATTCTGGCTTGCGCAGTGAGAGTCGCAGAGCGCGCACACCCAGGAAGGGATTGGCTTCCGGGGCCAGTTGGACAAAGGGTAATTCCTTATCGCCGCCCACATCCAGGGTGCGCACGATCATCGGCCAGTCATGCTGGCCGGCCTGGGTCATCGCCAGGCCAATCTGGCACAGCTCTTCATACTGTTCGTCTTCACTGGGAGGCGTACTCCGGGTCAGAAACAGAAATTCAGTCCGCAGCAGGCCGATGCCCTCGGCGCCATTTTCGGCCGCTTTTTGGGCGTCCTGAACGCTGCCGACATTCGCTACAACTTCAACTCGCTGGCCATCCGCAGTCGCTGCCAGCTCTTGGCTGGTGCGTAACAAGCGCTCGCGCTCCTCCAACCAGGCTGTGCGGCGTGCCAACAGTTCGCTTTGCTGCCTTGCCTCTGGCGCGATCCATAACTGTCCAGTAAAGCCATCCAAGCCGACCAGGGTGCCCGCCTCCAGGCTTTCGAGCGCCGCGCTGACACCGGATACCGCCGGGATGCTCAGAGCGCGCGCCAGGATTGCACTGTGTGAGGTAGGGCCGCCGCCAACGGTCATAAGTCCTAAGACCTGGTTCATATCGAGCGAGGAGGTCTCGGTGGGAGTTAATTCTTCGGCGAACAGGATGACTGGACCAGGCAGCTCGATCTTCAGGCCTTCGGCTTTCCCAGCCAGGGCAAACAGCACCTGGTTACCAACATCATCTACATCGATGGCCCGCTGCTTAAGGTAGAGATCATCCAGGCTGCGGTAGGACTCGGCAATCCGTTTTACCGCCTGGTCCCAGGCCGCTGCGCCGTTCAGGTGGCTGCCAAAGATGCTCGCTTTGGCGGTTTCAAGCAAGTCAGGGTCCTGCAAGATCAACTCATGGGCCTCGAAAATCGCCGTGGAATAGACGTCGCGCTCGCCCAAGTTTTTCTCCAGCGCGCTGCGGCGCTGGTGGATCGCCTGGCGAGTGTTCGCAATCGCCTTTTCCAGGGCAGACCAAGCCAAGGCAGGATCACTGATCCGCTCGTCTGAAATCGGCGGCACTGGCGGTTGATAGCGGAAGAAGGGACCGATGGCGATACCCTCCGACACCGGCACAACTGGCAGTGCGCCTTCCGCCGCTGCTGGCAAGCCAAGGCCAGACTCGGGCCTGGGGATGCTCACCCCGCCCAGTGACTCCGGCGCAGTCTCCAACTCCCCAAAACCTTCTTCCACCATCCGAGCCAGGGTTTCCAGGGCCTGGCTGGCAGCTGGACCCTGGGCGGTGATCCGGATCTGGTGATCCTTAACCGCGCCCAGGGTCGCCAGACTATTCAGGCTCTTCGCACTGACCGGCCCTTTTCCATTGGTTAAATTGTTTACCTGGATATCCGCATTAAACGAGGCTGCAGCTTTGACAAACCGCGCTGCCGGACGGGCGTGCAACCCGTGCAAATTCCGCACGGTTAACTCAACCGACAGGTAGTTCTCGGCCGGTGCCGTCAACCCAATGCCAGGAAGCAGGCCTGCTTGCGCGGGACTGGCGGTAGCCAATTGGGGTTCGATTTGTTCCAACTTGGGTCCCAAAGCTGCGCGCGCCTCCCGGCAGACCGTGTCCAGGTCAAAGCCCAGGCCTGCCTGCACCGCGGCAGCCACTGCGCCTTCGACCAATGGCGCCGGGCACAGGCGTACCACCTGGCGTACTTCATCGGGCAAAAAATCAAGGGCGGTTTCTGCGCTGAGCACCGCACTACCCAGGTCCATTAAAACTAAAACGCCATCGGGGGTATAGACTTCCTGGATCGCCTCCATGAGCTCGACTGCGTCCGTACCTAGCTCTTGGCGATCATCGCCAACCCCCGCCGAGATTGCGATCGGAACCTGGGTCTGGCTTACCTGGCTGACTAAATCAACCAGGGCTGTCGCCAGGGCGCGACTATGTGAGACAATAACTATCCCGACCATGGGTTTAATCCCTCGCTGGCGGTTGGTTGAAGCAACCAATCAGCCAGCAACAGGTCACGCACCACGGCTGACAATGACCGTGATCAACCAGATACCGTAGACGATAAAGCCCGCACCGCCGATTAAAAAGGTCCAATTCACAATCGAAAGGGCCTTAGGGGAAGGATGCATGTCCAGGATGATGCTGCGCAGCCCAAGCAGGGCATGGCTGACCACTACCGTGACGAACAACCCTTCCATAATCGGGATGATCAGGTTACTTGCGTAATAATTTACTACTTCTTGATAGGTCAACAACCCTGCCATTGAACCTAACAGGTGATTGACCCAGAAATGAACCGCCAGGATGACGATGACCAGCGCCCCGGTCAATATTTTCAGCAACCACAGCCCGGAGCCTTCTCCGGATTTTGGGACAGATTTAGTTTCGATCATGA
>CAZAGA010000083.1:0-11405 GCA_964484335.1 uncultured Anaerolineaceae bacterium | reverse complement strand
GCGGGACGGCTTCTTTGATGCGGAAGATGCGCGCCTGGGCCGGGCCATCGGTGCGCGAGGCGTAAATGAAGGTCTCGGCTTCGGAGACGGTGACGTCGGCAGTGCAGCCCTGATCCTGGAGGGTTTTCACGAACTCCAACGTGCCGCAGGTGCGGCCGGGGTGTAAAACGACGATCTGGCCATTCCGCAGGTAGGGGGCGGCTCGGCGGGCGATCTCGGCGTGGCCGGAGGAGGGCACGACGACCATGATCACCTGGGCTTCACGCAGGGCCTCTTCCATGTCGGATGTGACCACGGCCATCTGGGCGAAGCCATGCGGCCCACCCTCGGGGCTTTCCAGGTCGATCCCGCCGCGTGCTTTCAGGGCGGCGATATGGTCAAAGGTGCGGTTGTAGAGCGAGACGCGCAGACCCATCAAGGCCAGGTGGGCGGCCATCGCCTTGCCGCCGTGCCCGGCGCCAATCACGGTATAGTTTTCGGGGGTGCTCATATTTTTTTCTCCAAATTTAGATTTTCCAGGCGTTCGGTTTCGCTAAGCGGGCGCCCGGTGGGATCGATGGCCAGGTTTTGGCCGGCGATGATCCGGGTCATCACCTGGCCTTTGCCAAAGCGGTTGTTGCGCAGTTGCGTGGCATCCAGGATGCCGCGGGTCACGGCGCGCGCCAGGATGGCCGGGTCAGTCAGCGGATCGGCGACCTCCGGCCTGGCCAGCCCGGTGATGGCCTCCAGGGCCAGGCGAGCCTCGGCGACCAGTTGGTCCCGGCGGGCTGCCACCTGCGGGTCAGCGCTGAGATCCGGCTGCCCGGCCAGGGCGTTTTCGATCGCCCGGCGGGCCAACTTGCTGGCGGTAATTACGTCCTCGGCGGTGGCGGCGTGGTCGGCCTCAGTATGGCCGACGATGTGGACGATGTGCGGGCGGAGGGCCATCTGCAGGTAGACGCTGGCGGCCAGGTGGGCGCGGGCGGCCTCCGGGTCGAGCGGGTAGCTGAGCAGGCCGGTGCGGGTCTGGCGCCAGATGCGGAAATCTGGCCCGGCTAGCGGCTCGATCAGGTCGAGCACGGCGAGCATCTTGGCCAGGTCCATGGCGTCCGACAGGCCGGGTGGGCTGTTGAACATCAACTGGGCGATGTAGTCTTTGACTCCGAAGGCCCGGGCATTGTAAGCCGACAGGTAGGCGGCGACGACGAAGACGACATCTGGAGCGTCGCGCATGCCCCAGTGATGCGGCTCGTTCAGCTCGACCGGGATGCCGCGCGCTCCGTACCAGGCCATCACCCCCTGGTGTTCGCGCAGTGAGCCTTCCAGGTCCCACGGCCCGCGCCCGTCCATCTGGTTGAACCAGAAGAGCGGGATGGCGCACCAGGCGATGTTGATCGTCTCAACGTACAACTCGGCCAGGCGGATGAAATCGTCGGTGCCGGAGTAGGTGCGCAGCAGGGGGTAATTGCCGGCCCGGCTGGCGGCGAACAGGGCCCGGTAATCGGCGGCGCTGCGCACGGGGACGCCGCCGGCGCCGGTGCGGCGTGGATCCTGGCGCTCGGGGTGGAAGAAATTGGCCTGGGCGTCCTGGTCGATGCCGAGCGAAATGACATCCAGGGCCTGGGCGGCGGCGATTTGCTCAATCCCCAGGCGGGTGGCTTCCAGCGTGGGCAGGCCGAAGTGGTGGCGCAGCAGCGGGTAGGGTGATTTCCAGTCGATGCGCGCCACGGTCGATTGGGGAAAGTCGCTCTCCTGCGGCGGGCCAGCGCGCTGGCCTTTCAGGTAGGCCAGGACAGCCTCGGGCGGCTGGCTGCCGTCAAAGGTGCGCTCAAAAAAACCCAGGGCGGCGGCGCGGGCAGCGACCGGCGGGGTGCCGCCAAAGGCGAAGCGCACCCCAGCCTCGTGCAGCTCGCTGGCGGCTTCGGCAAACTGGCCGAGCAGGCGCTCACCGGTCTCGGGGGTCAGGCGGTAGGAGACGCCGACCAGGTCGGCCTGTTCGCGCCGGGCGGCCTCGAGCACCTGCTCAATGGGAACGGCCGGGCCGAGAAAGACGGTCCGCCAGCCCGCCGCTTCGGCCAGGCGTAGGAAATTGCTAATGCCAGCGACATGGACGCATTCGCCCAGGGCGGCGGCAACTACGGTTTTCATTTTTTTGACCTCCTTGATTCAGCCGCTCCAAATTATTTTGGAGATGACTGGAAAGACGACCCCAGGGGGTAGGGTCACAGGTTGAATTTAATGACCAGTGGTAGACTGGCGGATTTCAAGAACCGGGTCGATCGTGAAGCCTGGCGCTTCGGGCGGCTTGCCGGTAATTTGGGCCGCCAGCATCTGGACCAGGCGGCGGGCGATCTGGTAAACCGGCTGGTTGATGGTGGTCAGGGGGGGCTGGGTGTGTTCGAAGCCGGCGATCCCGTCAAAACCGACTACCCCCAGGTCCTGGCCGACAATCCGGCCCGATTGGTTGGCGGCGTGCAGCACGCCAAAGGCGGTCATGTCATCCACGCAGGCGATGGCGCTGGGCGGCTGGGGCAGGGCGAGCAAGGCCAGGGCAGCCCGGTAACCGCCTTCGCTGGTCAGGTCGCCTTCGACCACCAGGCTCGGATCGAGCGCCAGGCCATGCCGCGCCAGGCTCTGCTGGTAACCGTTCAGCCGGTCAGCCTGGATTTTTAGGTCCGGATTGGCGCCGATATAGGCGATTCGCCGGTGGCCGAGCGAGACGAGATGATCAATCAGCTTCCCAAACCAGTGCTCGCCGTTCACCTCAACCGAGGGATATTCGAACGGGTCAAGCGAGCGCTCAAGGGCGACGAAGGGAAAGCCGAGCTGGGCCAGGTACTGGACCCGCCAGTCGCGCAGGCGCAGGCGGTTGAGCACGATGCCATCGACTTTGCGGCCGCGCGTCCAGCGTTCGTAGGCCTGCTGCTCGAGTGGGCCGCCGGGCGGGGCGGTCGAAACGAGCAGGTCAAAGCCATGCGCGGCGGCCTCGTCGCCCAGGCCAGCGGTGAACTCGGCGAAAAACGGGTCGGCAAAGCGGGCGGTCTCGGCCGGCAGGATGTAACCGAGCGTATCGGAGCGCCGCCGGCGGAGTTGGCGGGCGGCCTGGTTGGGGATATAGCCCATCTCCTGGGCGGTCTTGATCACCAGCCGGCGGGTTTCTTCAGCGACGTCGGCGTAGCCGTCCAGGGCGCGTGAGACGGTGGTGATGGACAGGTTGAGCTGCCGGGCGACGTCCCAGATGGTTACGGTCATGTTCGAAATCCTCCAAAACGTTTTGGTAAACCTATCATAGCCTGAAATCTTGTAATTGTCAATCAATATTCATCGAATGTTAATTGCATATCAATTAGATATTTATCATCTAATTGATATAATTCGCCATCGTTTTTTTTTGTGGTCGGGCAACGACCCACAAAAAACGGAAAAGGAGAATTTCTATGAAAACACGTAACCGTTGGTTAATCCTGGGTATCACGGCGGCGATCATTATCGTCAGCGGGATCTGGCTGTATAACTGGGTGCTGGGCGATACGCTGGAGGCCAGCGCGCCGATCAGCGCCCTGCCGGTCGAGACCGGAGCGCCCGCCGCCACCGAGGCGGCAGCCGCGCCGGAAGCGGCGGCTACAGCGGCGCCGGTTGAAACCCAGGCGGTCGAAGCGGCAGCCGAGACAGGCGGTCTGCTGACCTTGCAGATCCAGAGCGCCGAGTCCGAGGTACGCTTCAATATCTATGAAGAGCTGGCCGGATCGCCGAAGGATGTGATCGGGGTCAGCGACCAGGTCGCCGGGCAGGTGGTTTACGACCCGGCCGACCTGAGCCAGGTGCAATTCGGCGTGATCCAGGTCAACGCCCGGACGCTATCCACAGACAGCGAGCGGCGCAACTCGGCCATCCGCAACCGGATCCTGAACACCGACCAGTACGAATTTATCAGCTTCAAGCCGCTGGCGGTCGAGGGGCTGAGCGGTGCGCTGGAAGTGGGCAAAAGCTACACCTTTACGATTTCTGGCGAGCTGACCATCCGCGACATTACCCAGACGGTGGTGTTCGAGGTGACAGCGTTGGCTGAAGCAGCCGAGCGGTTGAGCGGCTCGGCCAAGACGGTGATCAACCGGGCTGATTACCAGCTCACCATCCCGAGCGTGCCCAGCGTGGCCAATGTTGGCGAACAGGTCAGCCTGGAAATTGATTTTATGATGGCGCCTTAGCCGCGTTTTACATCCACTTAACTCAAAAGAGCGCCACGGGCGCTCTTTTGAGTTAAGTGGATTTGACAGAATTTCAGAGCGGCCTACAATAGGGATATGATCACCGCTAGGCAATTGATCGATGAGTTGGCGGCGGCGCGTAGAGCGTTGGTCGAGGCGATCCAGGCTGTCCCGCCCGAGCAGGCCGGGGAGGTCTTCCTAGGCGAGTGGTGCTTATTGGACCTGATGGCGCACCTGCAGGGTTGGGATGCGACCAACCAGGCGGCGATCGAGGAGATCCTGGCCGGGCAGTACCCGAGCTTTTTTCAATATTACGATTCCAACTGGCGCAGCTATAACCAGCGGCTGGTGGCGCAGTACCGCCAGGCGGATTTTGGCAATCAGATGGCCGCACTGGATGCCTCTCACCAGCAGTTTCTGGCCTTCCTGGAGGCGGTCCCCGCAGGTGGGCTGGCGAAAGGCAAGGCTAGGCGTCCGAACGGGCGCAGTGTGACAATCCGCAACCTGCTGCATGCCGAAGCGGTGGATGAGGAAGAACATGCCAGCCAGATTCGAAAAGGTTTAGCGTAAGGTTTATGTTCGAGCGTAGCTCGAACACAAACCTTACGCTAAAGACGAGGCAGGCATGGCGGAGATGGTTACGATCCTGGTTGGGGCGGCGGTTCTGCTGGCGCTTGGGCTGGCCCATTTTCGGCGACTGAGCCCGTTCCCGGCCTGGCATCCCAGCGTCTCGGCGTTGTTTGAAATCGGCTTGCTGTTCTTGCCGGCTATCCCGGCCTACCTGTGGGTCTGGCCGCGGCTGAGCGAGCAGGGGAACAGCCTGTTCCAGGTTCTGACCTACCTGTACGTGTTGGCGGGGACGTCCCTGATTGGCTTACGGCGGTGGAGTTGGGCAGACCTGGGGCTGAACCGCAAGGGGCTGGGCCTGGCGACAGTTTGCGGGACGGCGATCTTGCTCGGCCGGCTGTTGATCCTGCGCTCGATCGACTGGGGAGGCAGACCCGCCCTGCTGACCTGGGCCGGGGTGCTGGGCGATTTGCTGTTTTATTTCGGCCTGGTGGGATTGGTCGAGGAGCTGCTCTTCCGGGGGCTGGTTTACCGCCTGTTGGATGACTGGCGCGGGGCGGCCTGGGCGATTTGGGGTTCAAGCCTGGGTTTCGGCTTGTGGCATGTCTTTGGGCAGGGGCCTCTGGCCGGGTTGGCGACGGCGGCGGTAGGGTTGCTGTTCGCTTTGATCCGCTGGCGGGCCGGTGGGATCGTGGGGTTGATCGTCTTGCACGGCCTGTGGGACCTGGAGGTGGTCTGGCTGGTCCCAGCTTCGAACGCTGAGCTCCTGGCGCCTGGGGCGGTGCAGTTCACCAGCCTGGCTGGGATTTGGGCCGGGGTGTTGTTGTTGTTTCTTGTTCCGGCGGTGATTCTCCTGGGTCCGTGGTTGATAAAAGGTCGCCGATGGCAGTTGCACGGTTAGCGGGCTACGGGTTGGTGGCGCTCTCGGCGGCGGGCTTTGCTACGCTGGGCCTGTTCGGGCGGGCAGCCTATGCCAGCGGGATGGACACCTTCACCCTGCTCTTCCTGCGCTTCAGCCTGGCGGCGTTGGTCATGGCTGGGCTGGTGATCGCGCGCCGCGAAAAACTCCCCGCCGGGCGCGAGCTGGCCCAACTGGCCGGGATGGGGGCGATTGGCTATGTTGGCCAATCTTTTTGTTACCTGACGGCGACGAAATATGCTTCGGTCGGCCTGGTCGGGCTGCTGCTCTACCTGTACCCGACCTTTGTGGCGCTGCTCAGCGTGCTGTTCCTGCGGCGCAAGCTGACCCGGGTGCACTGGCTGGCGCTGGGGCTGGCCACACTGGGGACGATGCTGACCGCCAACCCACAAGGCGGGAGCTGGACGGGAATCGGGTTGGCATTGGCGGCGGCCCTGATTTACTCGGTGTATATCGTGGTCGGGGCGGGTGTGATGCAGCGTGTCTCGCCGGTCAGCTCGGCGATGGTGATCTTCGCCTCGGCCGGGGCAGTCTTTGGCGGGCTGGTGGCGCTGAACGGGGCGCACTGGCCGGTCACGGCCGGGGGCGCCTGGGTGGTGGCTGGGATCATCCTGGTCGCCACGGTGGTGCCGGTGGTGGCCTTTCTGACCGGGTTGAAACGAGTCGGTCCAACCGACGCCTCGATGCTCTCAACCCTCGAGCCGGTGATCACGATTTTGCTGGCGGTCTGGCTGGTGGGGGAAAAACTACAGCCCGTCGCTTTGTTGGGCGGCGGGCTGATTCTAACGGCGGTGTTGCTGCTTACGGCGTTTGAGCTGCGGAAGGCGTAAGCGAAGCGGCTACCAACTCGGCGATATCGACCACTTCCAGATCGCTACCGGCGTCCTTGCCGGCATCGCTGAGCATGACCATGCAGAACGGGCAGCCGACGGCCAGGCGCGCAGCGCCAGTCTCGGCGGCCTGCTGGAAGCGGGCGGCGTTAACTCGCTGGGCGCCGTGCTCTTCTTCTTTCCACATCTGCGCCCCGCCGGCGCCGCAGCAGAAGGATTTCTCGCCCGCCCGGCTCATCTCGACCAACTCCAGCCCAAGCATGGCCAGGTCCTGGCGTGGCTCTTGCAGCACCCCGTTTTGGCGGCCCAGGTAGCATGGGTCGTGGAAGGTGATCCGGGCTGCTGCGGCGGTCGCCGGGGAGAGCTTCAGCTTGCCCGCTGTGACCAACTCGGCGATCAGCTGGGTGTGGTGGATCACTTCGTAGTTCCCGCCGAAGGCCGGGTATTCGTTCTTCAGGGTGTGCAGGCAGTGCGGGCAGGTGGTGACGATGCGGGACGGCTTGACTTCGTTCAGGATTTCGACATTGGCCTGGGCCAGGCCGAAGAAGATATCTTCCTTGCCAGCCCGGCGGGCCGAGTCGCCAGTGCACTGTTCGTTCTCACCCAACACGGCGTAATTCACCCCGGCGGCAGACAGGATTTGGGCGAAGGCGCGGGCGGTCTTTTGGGCGCGGGCATCGGTGGCCGGGGCGCAGCCCACCCACCAGAGTAGCTCCGGCTCGGGCTGGTCTTCGATCGTCGGGACGTCCAATCCCTGGGCCCATTTCATCCGCTCGGCCGGTGAGACGCCCCACGGGTTGGCCTGGCGCTCCATGCCGCGGAAGGCAGTCTGGAGCTGCTTGGGGAAGGTGTTGTCCATTAGTACCAACGAGCGGCGGATGTTGAGGATATCGCGCATCGGCTCATTGTTCACCGGGCAGACCTGGACGCAGGCCCCGCAAGCGGTGCAGGCCCAAACTGCTTCGGCCGGGATAGCCATCTCGAGCAAGGTCTCGGGGGTGGCCGTACCGGCGGCCAGCGCTGCGCCGGCCTGGTTGATGTAGTAGCGTTTGTTGATTTCCATCGCCGCCGGGGAGAGCGCCTTGCCGGTGGTATAGGCCGGGCAGACCTCCTGGCAGCGGTAACACTGAATACAGGCAAAGGCGTCCATCAGCGCTTCCCAGCCCAGGTCTTCCAGGCGGGTGGCGCCGAATTGCTCCAGGCTTTCATCGTCGAAGTCGATCTTTTCCAGCTCGCCCATCGAGCGCCGCTCGGGTTTGAGCAGGAAATTGAGTGGGGCGAAGAACAGGTGGATGTGCTTGGAAATCAGGAAGTAGGGGATGAAGAGCAGGATCGTTCCGATGGCCAGCCAGAAGGCGACGTGCTCGCCAACCTGCAGGGCGCCGGCGCTCCAGCCAGACCACAGGCCGCTGACCAGGCTGGCGAAGGGTTGCCAGGGGTCACCGCCCTCGGCCGCGACCCGCAAGCTCTGCCCAACGAAGCGCGAGCCGATGTGGAGCAGGATGAAGCTGCCGACGATGGCCGAGTCGCGCAGGATGCCCTGGCGGGCGGCCGGGTGCATGAAGATATCGGGGCGGGCGCGCAGTTGCGGCGTCTTGACGATGAAGCGGCGCACCAGGAAAAAGAGCATGGCTAGCAGGGCGGCGGTGGAGAGCAAGTCGGCCAGCAGGCGGTAGACCCCGCCCAATGTCCCTTCCCCCATGAACCGGAAACCGGGCAAGAGGCCTTCGAGCACGTCCCCCAGGTTGACCAGCAGGTAGTAAATGAAAGCCCAGGCAATGAAAGCATGCAGGATGCTGGCCCCCAGGCGGGCTTTGAAGGTCGGCTGCATAGCGGCCACCTTGGCCAGGGTGGCGACCAGACGGCCGGGGACGATTTTCCAGTCCACCTTGCCCTGGCCGCGAGCGATAATTTTGACGATCCGTTGGATGGCGAAATAGGCCGCGACCAGCGAGCCGCTGGCCAGGATGATGAAGATGATTTTCTCGAGCAGGCTGAGCATGGAATACCCTCCCGGCAGCACGGTTAATCTATGTTTAATTTAAAGTTTACCTTAGCTGCTGCGCACTTTTGGTTAATAGATCGGGGGTGGGCAGCTTAGCTGCCCACCGCCTATCTATTGACTGGTCAGGGTTGATCGAAGTGCTCGAGGGCGGCCTGGATGACCGGGTCGGTCTCCAGGGTGATCTCATCCCAATTGCTCAAGATCGTCTGGTCGGGGATAATCCCGCTTTCTTCCCAGTTATCTTCCGGGTGGTTGAGCGGCTGGAAGGTATCGTGGGCGATCCAGGCCCGCGAGCCATCCGAAAACGGGTAAATGTACAGGATTTCGACATTGCCATCGGTCGTCTGGCCGATCAGGTGGGCGCGGCGGGTATCTTTCAAGATACCCGAGAAAATCTCGCCAAAGCTGGCGGTGCCCGGCCCGACCAGCACGACCAGCGGGACGTTCTGGGAATTTCCGATATTCAGGCCGCGCACCCGCACCGGCTCGCGTTCGCCGCGACTGACGAAGTAACCCAGGGTGCCATTTTCGAAATAGGACAGGATGTCCTCGAAGACATTGCTGGCGCCGCCTTCGTTCTGGCGGTTATCCAGGATCAGGCCATCCAGCCGGCCGCCGGCGTGCATCTCCTGAAGCGCCTGGCGGAACTTGCGGGGGACGGTCTCGTCGTTAAGCGTAACCAGGAAGATATAACCAATCCGCTGGCCGGATGGGCTGGTAAAGACCTGGTAAGGCACTGGCAGCTCGCTGTTGATCCGCCGGCGGGTGATTTCGACCTGGCGCGGCTGGCCGCCCGGGCTCTGCACCACCAGGGTCATGCTGGTGCCCTCGGGGCCGCGCAAGTTTTCGCGCCGGTCGCCGTTTTCATCCAGGATCGGCAGGCCATCGACGCTCAGGATGCTGTCGTGGGCCTGGAGACCGGCTTGCTCGGCTGGGCTGCCGGGAAAGACCAGCAGGATGGTCACCCGCTGGCGCTCGGGAACACCGGCGGTCAGGACGCCGATGCCAACATAGTCGAAAGCGCCGGCGTAGCTCTCATCTTCGGAGCGGGCCTGCTCGGGGCTGAAGAACACCGAGTGTTCGTCGCCCAGGCGGTAGATCATCTCGTCCATCGCCCAATAAAATGCTTCCCGGGTCATCCCGGCCTCGATCCGGCGGGTATATTCTTCCTGGATCACTTCCCAGTCCAGGCCGTTGAAATCCGGATAGAGGTAATTTTCGTCGACCGTGGTCCAGATTTCCAAGAAGACCCGGCGCTGGAAAGCAATCTCAGCCGGGCTGACGGTGGGTTGGGGTGTGGGTGTAGGGGAAGGGGTTACGGTTGGCGTCGGCGTCAGGGTCGGCGTGGCCGTGGCCGTTGGCGTAGCGGTTGCCGTAGTTGTCGCGGTGGCGGTCGGGGTGGCGGTGGGGCGCCAAAAAGCCAGCTTTTCCAGGGCGCCAGCTTGCTGGGCGCGCCACAGGCTGGAGAACGCCACTGCCAGGATCAGCAGGGCAATCGCCAGGATGATTCGCCACCGAGCGGAGCGGCTGGCGCTCGAATTCAATTAATAGCCTCCCGAGCCGTACAGGCTGGGGTCGGTGGGGGTTTTTCCGGAGGGGTCCCAGACGTAGACCCAATCGCCCAGCTCGGCCCATTCATACAGCCAGTGCGAGTCGCCGACCGACAGGTTGACGCAGCCGTGCGATTGGGGGAAGCCCAGGTTGGCGCGCCAGTAAGCGCCGTGCAGGGCGCGGGCCTGGTCGAAGTACATCGTGTAGGGGACATCTTCCAGGTAGTAGGCGTCGGAACGGTCGGCTTCGAACGAACCGCGCATCGGGGTGGTGTCGAGCTTGGAGGTGATCTGGAACAAACCGGGGCGGGTCCAGAAGGGATCCAGGCCGCTGGCAATCAGGGTGGCAAAGACCAGTTGGCGTTGGTCATAAACGGCCAGGGTCTGCTCATCCAGGTTGACCTCGATCCAGCGATCGCCGGTGACGCCTTCCGGCGGGGTGGCATCCGGAAGGACGCGGGCAATGAAGTTCTGCGGCACCCACTCATCCGGCCCGACCAGGTACCATTCCTGGCCGCCGACCTTTTGGGTGGCGTACACCTGGACGATTTGATGGTTGTTCAGGCCGCGCCCGGTGTAATCCTGGGTCTCGTTGCCGGGGGTGCGCTTGGTCTCCACCGGGCCGGGGGCCAGGTAGGCCAGGACCCAGCCGAAGGCGCGCTCGGGGGTGTGGGTGAAGGTGATGCCCTGGAAGAGCGGCACCGCGCCGATGCGCGAGACGTCATTGGCGGTCATCCATAAGCCCTGGTCGATCATGTAAAAGCGCCGGCCATCCACCACTGCTTCGTCGGTATAGGAGATATAGGCGAAGGGCGAGTCGATCCTTTGGACGGCCTTGCTTTTATTACCGGTCATGGCGTCTTCCACCGAGCCGAACACCGGGGCATTGGCAGTGCGCACCAGGCCGTAGCGGGTATTGACGTAGGTCAACTCAAAGGAGGGCTTGGCATAGGCCAGCTCGGTGAGCGGGAAAACGATCCCATGCCCGGCCATCTCGGTCAGGTAGGTGGAGGGGCCGGTGGGGTTGCAGTCGCCAGGGTCTTGCAGGTAAACCCCCGGCAGGCAAATCAGGCCGCTATCCGGCGCGGCCGGTCCGGCTGCCTGGGCGGGCGATGCGAACAGGAACAGGCCGCCTACCAGGCAGAGCGACACAAGGATGAGATATAGCGTGGTGTGTTTCATAGAAGACCCATTATAGCGGATTTTGAACGGTGGCTGGTAGACATCTTATCCTATTCTAAAGAAGCTAATTGGGGTATATTTAGCCTGCGATGAACCCACTCACCCCCTCCTTGACCACCGGGCAAATCTGGATCCTGGCGGCGCGGCCGCCCCCCAGGCCGGCGG
>CAZAGA010000082.1:0-11442 GCA_964484335.1 uncultured Anaerolineaceae bacterium | reverse complement strand
TTTCCCGCGGTATGGCGATCCTGTCTGAAGCAGTTGCCACCACCCTGGGCCCCAAGGGGCGCAATGTGGCGATTGACAAAAAGTTCGGTTCTCCGACTATCACCCACGATGGCGTGACGGTTGCGAAAGAAATTGAGCTCGAGAACCCGTTTGAAAACATGGGCGCCCAACTGCTCAAGGAAGCCGCTACCAAGACCAACGACATCGCTGGCGATGGCACCACCACTTCCACAGTCCTGGCGCACGCGATCGTTGTCGAGGGTATGAAGAGCCTGGCCGCTGGCGTCAACCCGATGCTGCTCAAGCGTGGTATCGAGGCTGCTACCAAGGCCGTTGCTGCGAAAATCAATGAGCAAGCTATCGAGTTGACCTCTAAGGAAGAGATTGCCAACGTGGCTTCGATTTCCGCCCAGGATCGCCAGATCGGCGAGCTGATTGCGGATGTTATGGACAAAGTCGGCAAAGACGGCGTGATTACCGTCGAAGAATCCAAAGGCCTGCAGTTTGAAACCGAGTACGTGGAAGGTATGCAGTTCGACCGCGGTTATATCTCGGCGTACTTCATCACTGATTCCGAACATATGGAAGCCTCGATCGCCGATGCTTATATCCTGATCTATGACAAGAAAATTTCGGCCGCCCAGGACATCGTCCCAATCCTGGAGAAGCTCGTTCAGGTTGGCCGCCGCGATCTGGTAATCATCGCCGAAGATATCGATGGTGAAGCTCTGGCGACCCTGGTCCTGAACAAGCTGCGCGGCATGCTAAATGTCGTCGGCATCAAGGCTCCTGGCTTTGGCGATCGCCGCAAAGCTATGCTGCAGGATATTGCCGTCCTGACCGGTGGGAGCGTGATCTCCGAAGAAACCGGCCGTAAGCTGGAGACAGCTCAGATTTCCGACCTCGGTCGGGCTGAGAAGGTCGTTGTCACCAAGGACGACACCACGGTCATTGGCGGCAAGGGCGATGCCAAGCAGATCAAAGGCCGCATCGAGCAGATCCGGGTCGAGATCGACAAGAGCACCAGTGATTATGACAAAGAAAAACTCCAGGAACGACTAGCTAAGCTGTCTGGCGGTGTGGCGATCATTCGTGTCGGCGCAGCCACTGAGACTGAGCTGAAGGAAAAGAAACATCGTGTGGAAGACGCCCTTTCAGCCACCCGCGCCGCGGTTGAAGAAGGCATCGTTCCCGGCGGCGGCGTAACCTTGATCAATGCCGTGCCCGCGCTGAATGACCTGAAGCTCGATGATGAAGATGCCCAGATTGGCGTCAATATTGTTCGCAAAGCGCTTGAAATCCCGCTCAAGAAGATCGCTGAGAATGCTGGTATGGATGGCTCGGTTGTGCTCGAGTCGGTCCGCCGCATCCAGAAAGAAAAAGGCAACCTGCGGATTGGTTTCGATGTCATCTCTGAAAATTACATGGATATGGTTGACGACGGCGTGATCGATCCCGCCAAAGTCACCCGTGGCGCCCTGGAAAATGCCGCCTCGATCGCAGCGATGATCCTGACCACTGAGGCTTTGATCACCGACCTGCCTGAGAAGGAAAAACCGGCTCCGCCTCCGATGCCCGAATATTAAAATATTCGGCGTAACTAATCAGTAACAAAAGGCTGTCCAAGAATAACGCTTGGGCGGCCTTTTGTTTCGTTGGCTTGTGTCCATATATTTAATAATAAGGTTAACAAAATTGACGATTTGGGTATTTTGTGCTATGATGCAACGGTTTGAAATTGCCAGGCCATTGATTGGGCCTGTTACCAGCGTTTGAAAGATTTGGGGAGCGATTGTTTGAGTTTCCAGGTAATTTATCTGGCGCCATCTCAATGTCGCCGAACTCTACAAAATACGAAATGCTGTAACTGATTGCCCCGGCTGGTTAATGCTTGTCGGGGCTTTTTCTTTGCTAGGAGAAGGTTTTTTAGAATATTATGAAGGATAAAAAATTACGCATTATTCCCCTGGGAGGCCTGGGGGAGGTAGGGAAGAACATGATGGTCTATGAGTACGATCAGCAAATCTTGATCGTCGATGCTGGACTGATGTTCCCCGAGAACGATATGTTGGGGATTGATTACATTATCCCTGATATTGAATACTTAGCCGATAAGCGTGAGTGGGTAAAGGGGATTGTCATCACCCACGGCCATGAAGACCACACCGGAGCGATCCATCACCTGCTCGAACAGGTCAACGCCCCGATCTACGCCACCCCGCTAACCCGTGGCTTGCTGGAAGTTAAGCTGTCGCGCGGCGGCTTGATTAACCAGGTTCGCCTGCATACTGTCCAAGCTGGCGAGACTGTGCAGATTGGTAAGTTCCAGGTCGAATTCTTCCACGTCTGCCACTCCGTGCCAGATGGCGTTGGCCTCGGGATTACCACGCCAGCCGGCTTGATTGTCCATTCCGGCGACTATAAATTCGATCATACTCCGGTGGATAACTGGCCGACCGATTATGCCAAGCTGGCTGAATTTTCCGGCCGGGGGGTACTGGCGCTGCTGGCTGACTCTACCAATTCCTACCGTCCTGGTTGGACGCCTTCCGAGCGGGTGATCGAACCTGCTTTTGATGATGTCTTCCGGAATGCACCTGGGCGGGTGATCGTGGCAAGCTTCGCTTCGTTAATCTCGCGCATGCAGCAGGTTGGCAATACCGCACTCAAACATGGTCGCAAGCTGGCATTCGTCGGCACGAGCATGGTGGAAAATGCTAAGATGGCCCGCAAGCTCGGCTACTTAAATTTGCCGGATGACTTGCTGGTTCCTGTAGACCAGGCCTTGAAGCTGCCCTTGAACGAAATCGTGCTAATGTGCACCGGTACACAAGGCGAGCCGACCTCCATTATGGGTCGGCTGTCGATGGGTACTAATCGCCAGTTTGATCTTCTACCAGGTGATACTGTGGTGCTGTCATCGCATGCCATTCCAGGGAATGAAGAAAGTGTCTACCGGACGATTAACCGCCTGTTTCGACGGGGGGCAAATGTGATCTACGATGCGATTGCCCCGGTGCATGTTTCTGGGCATGCCAGCCAGGAAGAGATGAAGCTGATGCTCAACCTGGTCAAGCCAAAATTCTTTATCCCGATGCACGGTGAGCTTCACCAGCTTCACCAGCACGCCAGCATCGCCCGGAAGCTTGGTTTTCCATCGGAAAGTATCGCACTGGTGGAGAATGGTCAGGTGATCGAATTTGAGGCTGGCGAAATGCGGCTAGGCGAGCGTATTCCTGGCGGCTACATATTCGTCGATGGTGCAATGGTTGGGGATATTGGGCCGACCGTGGTGCGGGAGCGTGAGACGCTGGCGCGGGAGGGCGTCGTTCTGGTCAATTTGACAGTCGATCGGAACACCCGGCTTTTATGCGAAGAGCCGGAAATAATCTCGCGTGGTTTTATTTACCCGCGCAGCACGGATGAATGGGCTGGAGCGATGGCACACCTGGCCAAAGAAATCGTTCACAATGGCAATCGCAGCCTGGAAGATGATTTAGAACAGATGGTCAAGTCGTTTATATATAACAAGACCAGACGCCGCCCAATCGTTTTTGTCACCATTAGCCAAAAGTAAAATTGTCATTCGGTTCTTTCCACCCCTCCTGACCTAATAGGGGCACAAAGGCGACTGGGAGTAAGGCTTCGTACTCCCAGTCTGCTGCGCTGTGCTGCCAGAGGAGGAGGTTCTGAGCGCCGCGCGAGCCGACCGGTATGACCAGCCGGCCGTGTGGTGTTAGCTGGTCAAGCAGCAGCCGGGGGGTGGACGGGGCTGCTGCAGTGACAATGATTGCATCAAACGGAGCAAACTCAGGCAGTCCCAGGCTGCCATCGCCGGTGTGGACGCCGACATTCGCATAGCCGAGGCGGCTGAGCAAGCTGGCTGCCCGCTGGGCCAGCTCGACATGCCGTTCGATGGTGTAGACCTGCCTGGCCAGGCAGGACAGCACTGCCGCCTGGTAGCCGGAGCCAGTGCCAACCTCGAGTACCTTTTCGGCCCCCGCCAGTTGGAGCGCCTGGGTCATGAAGGCAACGATATAGGGTTGAGAGATCGTCTGGCCAAGTAAGATCGGCAGGGGGCCATCCATATAAGCCAGTTTCCGCTGCTCTGGAAGCACGAATAAGTGCCGCGGTACACAGCGCATGGCTTCCAGGACGCGTTCGTCGGTAATATCGCGCCTCCGGAGCTGGCGCTCTACCATTGCCTCCCGTTCAGTGGTAAAAAAATCCTCCGGTTCCATTGCTGTGTATTTCAGCTCAACAAATAAGCGATAATCCAGCGTGTTGTCGCCAGCAAGGCTTCCAGGTGGGTTCGCTCGTAGTTGTGTGAAGCGTCCACGCCCGGACCAATTAAGGCCACCGCCACGTCACCGCCGGCTCGCCAAAAGGCCTCGCCATCCGAACCGTAGTAGGGATAAATATCCACCCGGTAGGGAATTTCATGCTGTTCAGCCAATTTGCGCAGGCGCTGGCTCATTTCGAAGTGGTATGGGCCGCCGCTGTCTTTGACGCACAGGGTGGCGTTGAATTCATCGGAAGTTTGACCATCGCCGACCGCCGCCATATCAACCGTCAGCAGCTCAACGACCTCAGCTGGGATACCCGCGGCTGCACCGTGGCCGACCTCTTCATAATTGCTGATATGCAAATAGGTGGTTTGGGCCGGCTGCAACCCGGCGTCGCTGATGGTTTTCACGGCTGCCAGGATACAGGCCACGCAGGCTTTATCATCCAGGTGGCGCGAGCGGATGAAGCCATTGGTGACCTCGACACGCGGGTCGAAGGCTACGAAGTCGCCAACCTGGATTCCGAGCGCACGGGTCTCGTCCGCATTGGCAGTCCGGTCATCCAGGCGCACTTCCAGGGTATCGTCTTCTCGCTTGGTTTCGTTCACCTGGGCGCTGTGGACATGCGCCGATGGTTTGGTCAGCAGCAAGGATCCACGCACGCGCAAATTGTCCTGGTTAAAGACCCAACAGCCTTCGCCTTCGACGGTGTTCCAGGCAAAGCCGCCGATTTTGGTCAGCTTCAAGCGGCCATTGCTCTTGATTTCCTTAACCATCGCGCCCAGGGTATCGACATGGGCGGTCAAGGCGCGCGGGGTATCTGCCTGGCGGCCTGACCAGGTAGCCACCAAAGCGCCTTTGCGGGTTTTCGATAGGGCTAAACCCGGCAGCTTGCGCATGGCGTCTTCCGTGAATGCAATCGCTTGGTGGGTGAAACCAGTTGGGCTGGGGGTGTTGAGCAGGCCAGTCAGGAATTCGATCAGGTATTGGCTGTCAATAGTTGGGATTTGCATGCGGGTCTCCATGGGTGTGTAATCCTTATAGCTCGATTATACCCGTGAAAAATTACATTTGACCCGAGTTGGTGGGGTATAATGGGCCGCATGGCAAATCCTGACATTAATGATACTGTTCCATTCGTGGTACCGCCAGACGAAAGCTCGCCGAAGCCAGCTGGCAAGCCGCGCAATCCCTGGACAAAAATGACTTTGGTTGGCTTGGCGGTGTTGATTTTGATCGGCGTGATCAGCGCCTATGCCGGCTATTCATCGGGCATTACTCGCCGCCGGCAAGCCGAGCAAGCCCAGTATAAATCGGTGGCAGCCGAGCAATTCGACCTGGCGCTGCAGGATATCGAAGTGGGCCGGTTCCAGAAGGCGCGTGAACGGCTGGAGCGGGTGGCCCAACTTGATCCCACCTATCCCAACCTGACCGAAAAATTAGCCGAGGTATTGGCCTTAATCAACGCGACGGCCACCCCCACCCTGGCGCCGTTGCCAACCCTGGCGCCAACCGCAGATGTCAGCGGGGTGGAAGGCCTGTTCAGCCAGGGCCAGCAGTTGATGTTCAATGGTGATTGGGCCAGGGCGATTGAAACGCTGCTCAACCTGCGCAAAGAAGACCCGGCTTATAAAGCGGTTGAAATTGATGGCTTCCTGTTCCTGGCGCTGCGCAATCGTGGCCTGGAAAAAATCTCCCGCCAGGCCGATCTGGAGGGTGGGTTATATGACTTGACCCTGGCCTCCCGTTTCGGCCCCTTGGATAGTGAGGCGCAGGGCTATATCAGTTGGACCAGCCTATATATCACCGGCGCCAGCTTCTGGGAATTAGATTGGGCGAAAGTTGTCGAGTATTTCTCACAGGTCGGACCAGCTTTGCCGGGGCTGCGCGATCGTTCCGGGCTGACCGCTTCAGAGCGCTATCGCTTGGGATTGAAAGGTTATGGGGTTACCCTAGTTAATGCTGGTGATCCTTGCGCGGCAGTCGATCAGTTTCAGCTTTCCCTGTCGATTGCTTATGATGCTGAAGTTGAACAGCTTGCCAATGAAGCTTACACGGCTTGCCAGGGCGGCGCATCTGAAGAGCCACCCGTGGAGGAGCAGCCGGTACTGCCAACAGACAGCCTGGCGCCGCCAGCTGGCACTGTGCCGCCGCCCGGCGAAATTCCTCCCACGGAGCCGGCCCCGTACCCGACGCCATGATGATTTCAATTTGGGCTTTATCCCTGGCTTTCTGGTTGCATATGCTGGCCACGGTGGTCTGGATCGGCGGTTTGGCAACTTTCGCGCTGCTGGTGCTGCCGGCAGCGCGGCGCGTCCTGGCTACGGCAGACTATGCCGCCTTCCTAGGACAGATTCAGCGCCGCTTTGATCCATTAGCCTGGTTCTCTTTGGCGGTATTGGCTGGCACTGGCATGATACAGATGAGCGCCAATTCGAATTACCAGGGCTTTCTGGCGATTGATAACCCCTGGGCGACAGCGATCCTGATCAAGCACATGCTCTTCTTTGGGATGGCTGCGGTCTCCGCTTACCTGACCTGGGGTATTATGCCGCAGCTTCATCGCCTCGCTTTACGTCAGGTGCGCCAGGCCAGCGCTCCGGCGGAGGCTGCGTTGCAGAGTCAACTGCTCCATCGCGAGCAGCGGCTTTTAAACCTGAATTTATTGCTGGGTGTATTGGTTCTGGCGCTAACTGCCTTTGCTCGCGCCGCATAAACTTCACCAATACCCGGTTGAGCCAGCCAGCACCGCCGGTTGTAAGACCGGCGGTTTATGGTATATAATTTCATCACCATGCTACGATGTCCAAACTGCAGTGAGGAAAACCGGGTTGGCGCTCGTTTCTGCAGGTTCTGTGGTCAGAGCCTGCCGCCTGGCGTGGACAGCGAGCCTGCGGTTGCCCAACTAGAGGAAGATACTGTCCAGGCGGGCGCGGTAGAGCCGGTTGAGCCGGTAGAGCCGGTAGAGCAGGTTGATGCGCCTGAAACCGGCCAGGTTCTACTGCAGCGCTATTGGCTGGTTCGCCGCCTGGAGCCGGAAGGAGCTGCGCAAGTATTTGAGGCGGAAGACCTGCTGCTTTGTCAGAACTGTCAGGCCGTTCAATCGGAAGCCGGGTTGCGGTTTTGCGAAACCTGCGGTGCTGAGTTGGCAGAGAAGCCAAAAGTGATCTTGAGAGCATACCTCGACGCGGTCGCAATTGAGTCAATGGAGGTGGTTGAGTCGTTCAGCGAAGCTGGGGTCGTCTACCTAATAGAAAGGCCAGCCTTGCCTGCTGAACCGGCTATCCAGGCTGGAACGCCAGACCTGCGCCTGTTCTGTGGCTTTCAAAGTCATCCTGGAAAAATTCGCGAAAATAACGAGGACAGCCTGGTAACGCTCCAGATGGCGGGAATCTGTGAAATGCAGTGTTCACCGCCGATTGGATTTTTTGCGGTAGCCGATGGCGTTGGCGGGGCTTCCTCGGGTGAGATCGCCAGCCGAGCGGCAGTTGGCTGCCTGATAGAAGGCGTGATGCAAAGGGTGCTGATTCCTGAGATCACCGGCCAGCCGCTGCCCGATGGCTTATTTGCTCAAACAGCCCGCGACCTGGTCCTGGCAGCCAACCAGGCGATTATCGAGCTGCGGAAGAAGGTCGCTGAAGAAGACATGGGCTGCACCCTGACTGCCGTCCTGGTGCGCGGTTTGCATGCCGTGGTGGTGAATGTTGGCGATAGCCGGACCTATCGCTTGCGCCAGGGCAAGCTCACTGCGGTCACCCAAGATCACTCGATCGTGGCGCGCCTGCTCGAACAGGGTTTGATCGGGCAAGAGGAAGTCTATACCCATCACCAGCGCAGTGTGATTTACCGCAGCCTGGGGGGGCGGGAGGATATCGAGGTGGATATTTTCCCACTTGAGCTCGAGCCAGGCGAGCGGCTGCTGCTTTGCTCGGATGGTTTATGGGAGATGGTGCGCGATCCAATGATTGAAGATGTCTTGCTGGAGCGCTCCGATTCCCAGCAGGCGTGCAACCGGCTGGTCGAGTTGGCCAACCTGGCCGGCGGCGAGGACAATGTATCAGCGATTGTCCTGGATCTGCACGAGTGAATCCGGTTCAGACTGGGCCAGGCAGCGAAAACGATAGCAGGAGGTAAATCATGGCAGTGACTACTTGTCCTCAATGCGGCGCTCCGGTGATCCCGGGGTCCATTTTCTGCGACGATTGCGGCACGGATTTGCGCAGCAGCGCCCAGTTCTCAGCTTCGCAGATGAACCTGGAAACGGCGGGTGGGGTGTTGGCCGGAAATGAACCCGGCGGACAGCCGCCTGGCTGCCCGGTATGCGGGCATACCAACCGCTCCGGGGCGATCTTTTGTGAAAACTGTGGCGTCCGGCTGGCCAGCGCACCGCCGGCGTCCGCCCCACTGCCTCCAGCGATCGAGCCGTTGCCGGCTTTCCAGCCGCCAATCGCTGCCTCGCTCAAGCCAGCCACTGCCTACCTGTATTTACCGGCTGGTTTGGTCCGCCTGGATTTTCCCAACGGGAAAAGCGAATTTATTGTTGGCCGGGAAGATGCGATCAGCGGTATCTTCCCTGAAATTAACCTTGAGCCGTACGGCGCACAGGAAGCAGGGGTATCGCGCCGCCATCTGCGTCTGGTGAACTCTAGCGCGACCTGGCTGGTCGAAGATTTGAACACAGTAAATGGCACCTTTGTGAATCGACAACGCCTACCCGGCGGGCAGCCGGTGGCACTGCACAGCGGCGATGAGTTACAGCTGGGTAAGCTGGTGATCATATTTAACCTGGAATAAAGCCTATGCAACAATGTCCTGAATGTCAAGCCGTTGTCGATGATGAGGCGATCTTTTGCGATCAGTGCGGCCATCGCCTGAAACCCCCGCTTGGTCCAGGGGCAACGACTTTTACCACCCCTGCGCCTGCCGTGCTCGAGGCGTCCGGCAATCAATCTGCCTGCCCTACCTGCGGCTATATCAACCTGCCCAACGAGAAATTCTGTGTTAATTGCGGTGGGCAGCTCGCGCCTGCCAGCCCGGCTGCGCCGTTGGTAGAGATGCCTCCGCCTGGATCAGCGCTAGCCCGCGAACCAGTGGAAGAAGTCCTTCCCGCCCATGCAGGGCCGCAGTCGCGCAATTGCCCGACCTGTGGGGCGGATAACCCTGCCGAAGAAGAATTTTGCAAGAGCTGCGGTTTTTGGTTGAAACCTGGATCCCAGCCAGCCGCTCCACCGCCAGTCGCCCTCCTGGAAAAGCCAGGCTCGCCAGCAGCTGTGCCAGCTCCATCGGCTTATGAAACCATTTCTGCGGCGCGTTCGGCCGGTCGCTTGCTCTCGACTGCAACCAACGCCAGCCTGCCGCTGCCAGCCCAGGCTGAGATGATCATCGGCCGGCGCGACCCGGAGCGTGGAATCTCGCCGGATATCGATTTGAGCGGCCAGGGGAATACCAGTAGCTCCGTCTCGCGCCAGCATGCCCGCCTGTTGGTGCAGGGCAACCAGGTGTTTATCGAAGACCTGAACAGCACTAACTCGACGTATCTTAACCGCCAACGACTGCAGCCTGGACAGCGTTACCTGGTGAACTCGGGCGATGAGCTCCGACTGGGTGGGGTGGTGCTGGTGTATTATTCTGGCCAGGCCTAATTGGGGCTGGTGACTACCTTGCCCGCTGTAGCAATGATGAAAAATTACCGGCTTTACCGGGTTAATCCCTGGTCAACTTTCAAGCTCGGCTGCCTGGCTGGTTGGCTGGCAGCCTTCTTGCCGGTTGCTGGGTTGGGCTGGCTGGCAGTTAAAACGGCTTCTGCCCTGGCATCCTGGTTGCAAGGGCTGGTGTACCGGATTGAGCTTCCTTTGCCAGGCAATTTTGGTTTTGAGATTAACGGGATCGAGTTGTTACATTTACAGGGGATCTACAACCGGATGGCAGATTGGGCCGGGTTGGGCGGTTTTACGCTGTTTGTGTTGATTCTGCTGGCTACCTCTATATTTGGGCTACTGGCGGGGGCGACAGCGGCTTTGGTTAGCCTGGTTTTCAACGGCTTCAGCCGGGCAACTGGGGGGATTGAAGTGACCCTATCGGAAAAAGATCTCGATCGGAGGACAAGTGTCTGACTTACTTCACTTTTCCAGCCAGTGCAACCGCAGTGCGGTCGCGGTAATCAACCAGCCGCAAATGGTTTACATCCTGACCGAAATCAGCCCTGGGGAGGGGATGGCTGCCGCGCGACTACCGCTCAATTTTGCCCTGGTTCTTGACCGCAGCGGTTCGATGGCGGGGGAAAAGATCCGCACGATGCGAGAAGCGGTCAAGAACATCATTGACCAACTGGCGCCGGATGATATCCTGTCCGTGATTACTTTTGAGAGCCGCACCCAGGTCGTGGTGCCAGCCGGGCCAGCTCACGATAAAGCAGCCTTGAAACAACAGATTGAGAAAATCCGCGATGGTGGCGGCACAAATATGGCCCCCGGCTTGAAAGAAGGCTTGAACCAGGTCAAGCAGCATGCCCACGGAGAGCGCGTGAGCCGGATTGTCCTACTCACCGATGGCGAGGCCACCGATAGTGAAAATGACTCCCGGCGGATTGTCGACCAGGCTGGCCAGGCGGGCATTCCGATCATTGGGCTCGGGTTTGGAAAAGATTGGAAACACGATTTTCTAATCGACCTGGCAGACCGCAGCTTGCTGGCGCCAGGCACTCAGTCGGGAGATGTGGAGTATATTCCCAATCCTGAGCAGGTCAACAAAATCTTCCAGGATGTGTTCCGCTCAATGCAGGTCGTCGCCCAGGAAGTTAGCCTGACCACGCGCCTGGTGCAGGGTGTGGAAGCCCGGCGGGTCTGGCAGGTCGTCCCGGCGATTCGCGAGATCAGCCAGGAGGCCATCCAGGGCCGGGCAGTAGTGATCCCGGTCGGGCAATTGGAAACTGGCGGGGCGGCCTTCCTGACCGAGCTGATTCTACCGGCGCGCCCGGCGGGTTTGGTACGGGTCGCCCAAAGCGAGCTCAGCTATAACCTGCCTGGGGAACCGCCCACCCGCCGGGCAGTGGACCTGGTGTTGCAGTATACCCCTGACAATACACTGGCCAACCAGTTGGAACCGCAGGTGATGAGCGTTGTGGATAAAGTCCAGGCTTTCCGCCTGCAGACCCAGG
>CAZAGA010000081.1:0-11454 GCA_964484335.1 uncultured Anaerolineaceae bacterium | reverse complement strand
ACGGCGGCTTTCTCGGTGGCGGTGTAGGCGGTGAATTTCAACTCGATTTGCGCCGTGCCGGGTACATCCAACCGGCCGGCGAGCGCCAGGTATTTCACGCCGCTATCGAGTACAGAAAGGGTAATTTCCATCGAGCCCTCCAGATATAAAAAGTCCCCCTATTATAGTCAATCTCGGGCGGGCTAAATGTTAAGGGTTTGTTATTGTTCGTTCGCGATCGTCTTCCTGTTCCATCCGTTCACCGCAGGCGCATTCCTGCCCGTCCAGGCAGTCCGGACAACAGAATATCCACCGGCTGAGGCCGTCGGCGCTGCGCTTCACCAGCGCGCTCCAGGTGATCTCTACCCCGCAGCCGTCACAACGCAGGGTCGGGCTAGGATTCATCGGGTTGGCGTGCATCACGACCTCCCGGGGAACTCAACATGGCGGTCTTCGCGGTGCGTTTGGGATGCGCTGCCTGGGTAGACATTCTTCCAGTCGCTCAGCAGGCGTTGGGCGACCATGGCGATGTCGGGTGAGACGATCGCCAAGGCCGATTGGCGGCGCAGCTCATCCAGGAGTGGCTGCAAATAGGCGTGGATCTCGGGCTGGCGCAAGCCGTACATGCCGTTCAGGGCATGGTAAGCGGCCTGGCGGAGCGGCTCGTTGATCGGTCGGGTGATCAGCAGGTTGAGGATCGCCGGGATGGCTGGGACGTCCAGGTTGGCCAGGACACGCGCCGCCGCCCAACGAACTTCCTGGTTGTCATCTACCAGGCCTTGGGCCAGGGTATCCACCGCTCGCAGGTCGCCGATTTGGCCTAAGGCGCGCGCCACATGCCAGCGGACATGCGGGTCGGGGTGGTGAAGCGCTTCAATGAGGGCCGGAGCAGCGTTCTGCCCCAACTCGTTGAGCGCTTGCCCGGCAGCGTGGTGGACGGTGCGCTGGCGGCTGGCCAGGGCCTGGATCAGCGCCGGGCCGCTCAGCGGGTCATTCAGGGTGGCCAGGGCGTGAATGGCGCGCAACTGCCAGCGCAGGCATTGCTCATCGTTGAGCAGCGCGCTCGGATGGCAGGCGTGCTGGATGATTTCTTCCAGCACCGCGACGGCGCGTAGATCGCCGCGCAGACCGAGCAGGTAGCCCGCTGTCCAGCGCACCAGCAGGTCCGGGTCAGCCAGGCCGGCCAGCAGCACCTGGAGCTTGACTTGTCCCTCCACTTCGGGAGCGTGGCTTTTCTCGATCACAAACACTTCGATCATCGATTGGGCTGCCCGGGTTGGGGCCAGCGAGCTGCCTGGGAGAGGAGAAGGATGCAAGGCGCTATCCGGCAGGGCTGGGCCGGAGCCAGCCGGCCAGCATTCATGGCCGATGCAATGCAGCAAGCGCTCCCACAGGGCCGGTTGCCGGTTGGCGTGCAGGGCGGTTTGGATCATCTGGCGCAGGTCGGGGTTAGTGGCGTTCAGGTATTGGAGGATGGTGCGAATTGCATTCGGATCGCCGGCCACGGCCTGGTCGATCAATTGGCTGAGACCAGGAGATGGGGACATTTCGGCCTCCTTTCGTTGGAGTATCCATCGGTCAGGAGCAGGGTCTCTACTTAAGGTTTACAACAAAATCGGTCGAGAGTCAAGCGATTTGGATGAGAAAGATTATTTTAACTTGACAGGAAGATTAAGATTCGATAAAATAATGTTACCGGTCACGTGACCGGTAACATTGAGCCTTACCCAGTCATTGATTTTTTCATTAATCGTCAGGAGAATATGCCTCGATCGCATTCCACTCTTCGGGATGTTGCTGCCAGGGCGGGGGTCTCCCACCAAACGGTTTCGCGGGTGATCAACCACGATCCGCGCGTCCTGCCCCAGACTCGCCAGCGCGTCGAGCTGGCCATCCAGGAGTTGGATTACGCCCCCAACGCGATCGCTCGCCTGCTGGCTACCGGAAACACGCGCACCCTGGCTTGTTTATCGCCCAACCTGACTGATTTTACCTTTGCCTCGTTAATCGAAGGCGCCGAGTTGGAAGCCCGCCAACATGGCTATTTTGTGATCAGCTCATCTGCACCCGACCTGGAGGCTTTTCAATTCCTGATCGAGCAGCTTATCGCTGCCCGCCGGGTGGATGGTTTGGTGGTGCTCAACCCGTACATCGACGAGCGCCACCAGTATCTCCCGTCGGGCACGCCGGTGGTGTTCGTCGGCGCCGAGGCCCGCCAGGCCGAAGCCGCCTCGGTCATGCTCGATGAAGTCACCGCGGGGGAACTGGCTGCGCACCACCTGCTCGGGCTTGGTCATACCCGGATCGCCCACCTGACCGGGCCGCAGTACGAAGACTGCTCGCAAGGTCGTTTGCTTGGTTTCAACCAGGCCCTGCTCCAGGCTGGCCTGGAGCCTGATCTGGACCTGGTCTTGGAAGGTGATTGGTCGGCCTCGGCCGGGTATGCCGCGATCCTGCGCTTGCTGGCGGAAGGCCGCTCGTTCAGCGCCCTCTTCGCCCAAAATGACCGCATGGCGGTCGGGGCGATCAATGCCCTCCAAGAAGCCGGCTTACGTGTGCCGGAAGATGTCTCGGTCATTGGATTTGATGATATGCCCCTGGGGTCCTATTTTGACCCTCCGTTGACCACCATCCGCCAGGATTTCACCGGGATGGGCCGCCAGGCCGCCCGTCTGCTGATCCAGGCGATTGAAAACCCAACCCATGGGCGGGAGATGCTCCGCCTGGGTGTGGAGCTGGTGACGCGCGGCTCGACCGCTCGCTGTTTGGTTTAGGTTGTGATTTCTCATGTCTGGTTGCTTTGGTCCGTTCTGTTTCGAGAAAAGGAGGCTGCTGACCGAGATTCCCAATTTCCTCTTCCCCCGTTTCGAT
Organism: uncultured Anaerolineaceae bacterium; assembly: GCA_964484335.1. Taxonomy (GTDB): domain Bacteria; phylum Chloroflexota; class Anaerolineae; order Anaerolineales; family UBA4823; genus CAZAGA01. Next base: position 8,604 of record CAZAGA010000081.1, on the reverse strand, counting down.
CCAATTAACCCATTTTCTATCCAAGACCCTGTTTAGGAGGAACCCTTCATGAATCGCAAAGCACTATGGCTGTTGGTTAGCATCTTATTGATTGCAACCATGATTTTATCCGCCTGCGGCGGCGCGGCTGAAGAGCCCGCCCCGGCCGCTGAAAAGCCGGCCGAGGGAGAGACGGCTGCTGAAATGGTCACTATCCGCTGGCGCACCCGCCCGGACAACCAACAAGAGCAAGACGTCTACCAGGCGATCAGCGATGAGCTGTCCAAGCAGCTCGAGCCGCAGGGCATTAAGCTGCAGTACGATCCAGCCCCGGTTACCGGTTACCTGGACAAGCTGACGACTGAATTTTCGGCCAACAACGCCCCCGATATCGTCTGGATCCCTGGCGCCAGCACCGCCGATTACTCCAGCCTGGGCGTGATTGCCGACCTGATGCCGTTTGTCTCCAAGGATTCGAGCTTCAAGCTCAGCGATTACTACGAAGCGCCGATGAAAGAGCTGCAGAACGATGGCAAGCTGTGGGGCCTGCCGCGCGACATCTCCACCCTGGTGATGTATTACAACAAGGACCTGTTCACCAAGTATGGCGTGGATGACCCGGCCACCCTGGCAGCTAATGGCCAGTGGACCTGTGAAAATTTCGAGCGCGTCGCCACTGAGCTGACCCACGAAGACGAGAAGGTGTATGGCTTCAGCATGAGCAACTGGTGGGGCCCGTGGGGCTGGTTCCTCTACTCCCACGGCGGCAGCATGTTCAATGCCGACCGCACCGCCTGCGGCCTGACCGACCCGAACTCGATCAAAGGCCTGACCTTGATGTACAACCTGTTCAACGTGGACAAGGTTGCGCCTCCGCCCGGAATTGAAGGCGGCGTCGGCGAGACCGAATTCCTGTCTGGCTCGATCGGCATGTTCCCGAACGGCCGCTGGATGACCCCCGGCATGCGCGAGAACGCCAAATTCAACTGGGCAGTGGTTGAGATGCCCGACTGCGGTGTTAAATCGACCTGGCTGTTCTGGGGCCCGTACGTGATGAACGCCAAGACGGCCAACCCCGACCAGGCCTGGACCGTGCTGAAAGCGCTGACCAGCCCCGAGGTGCAAGCGAAGGTAGCCGCCCTGGGCACCAACATCCCCTCCAACAAGGCCCAGTCTGCCGTGGACGCCTTCCTGGGTTCGAAGCCGCCTGAGGACAACCAGCCCTTCATCGCTGGCGCAGCCTATGCCCAGGCCGAAATCCCGCTCTACACCGGCAACTGGGGCGATATCGTCAACGGCCAGTACCAGCCGAATATTGACAATATCCTCTACGGCAAAGCCAGTGTTGAGGATGCGGTCAAGGCCGCCTGCGAAGGCGCGGACCCACTGTTCAAGAAGTAAGCTTACTGGAAACCTGGCAGGGGTTTTCGCAGCAGGTTGCGAAAACCCCTGCTGATATAGCCAATCCCCGGCGCCGCGACAGGCCGGAAAAGAGGTGGTGATATGAAAGCAAACCAGCGCCGCGAAGCGCTCGAAGGTTTCTTGTTCCTGCTGCCCAACTTCCTGGGGTTCCTGGTCTTCTTCGCCTTTCCCCTGGTGGTATCCTTTTACTATTCATTTACCGATTACAACCTGTTCCAGACCCCCAACTTTGTCGGGCTAAAGAATTACATCACCGCCCTGGGGTTCAGCTTCAAGCCGGATGAATACCAGGCCGCCCTGGCTGGCGGCGCGACCTTCTTCCAGGCGGTTGGCGAATTCATCGTCCCCAAGGACCCGACCTTCTGGCTAGCGCTCGGGAATACCTTTAGGTATGCTATCGGTGTCTTGATCCTGTGCATCATGCCTTCTTTCCTCCTGGCCTGGCTGCTCAACTCCAAGCTGCGCGGCATGGCGATCTTCCGGGCCGCCTTCTACATCCCGGTGGTGGCTTCGATTGTCGGTTCGGCCCTGGTCTGGTTCTGGATTTACAACCGCGACTCGGGTGTGATGAACATCGCCCTGGGTTGGGTGGTGGAGTTGCTCAATAAAGTAACTGGCCTGTTCGGTTATGAAATCCCCCGCCCGCTGATCGGCTGGCTGGTTGACTCGGATCGCTCGCTGTTCTCGCTGGTCATCCTGACCTCCTGGGCGACACTCGGTTACGATATGGTCATCTTCCTGGCCGCCCTGCAGGGCATCCCGCGCTACCTGTTCGAAGCCGCCACGGTGGATGGCGCCACGCGCTGGCAGTCGCTGGTCAAGATCACCCTGCCGATGATGACGCCGACGATCTTCTTCGTCCTAGTCACCAATACGATTTCGGTGCTGCAGATTTTCAGCGAGCCGTATATTATGACCCAGGGCGGGCCAGCCAACTCGACCCTGACGATCGTCTATTACCTGTACCAGAAAGGCTTCCAGCGTTTCCAGATGGGCTACGGCGCCAGCCTGGCCTGGATTGTCTTCGCCCTCATTTTCGTCATAACCACCTTGCAGTTCCGCCTGGCGAATCGCTGGGTGGTGGAGGAATAGGCCATGTTAGGACAGGTCGAAAAAATTACCCTATGGCAGAAGATCCTGTATTACGTCGTGATGATCTTCCTGGCCTTCTTAATGATCTATCCCTTCCTGTTCATGCTGTTCACCTCGCTGAAGGACAGCCCGGAAGTCTTCTCCAATATCATGGCCCCGTTGGGAGAGCGCCTGCGCTTCGACAATTACCAGGTCGTGCTGGGCACGGTCAACATGGGCCGTTATATGCTCAACACCATCTTTGTCACCCTGAGCGTGGTGGTCGGCCAGATCATCACCTCGATGATGGGCGGCTATGCCTTCGCCCGGTTGAACTTCCCCGGCCGCGACTTGATCTTCCGCATCTACCTGGGCACGATTATGATCCCCTTCGTGGTGATTATGATCCCGATCTACAAAATGATGCAGGTCTTCGACTGGCTGGATAAGTTCCAGGCCCTGATCATCCCGTGGGTCTTCACCGCCGCCGGCACCTTCCTCTTCCGCCAGTTCTTCAAGGGTATCCCCAAGGACCTGGAAGAGGCGGCGATTATCGATGGCGCCAGCCGCTGGAAGATCCTATGGAGCATCTTTGGCCCGCTCTCGGTGCCGGCCATCGCAACCCAGTTCACCATCTCGTTCCTGTACGCCTGGAACTCGTTCATCTGGCCGTTGGTGGCGATCCAGAGTAAAACGAACTACGTGGTCACCCAGGGCTTGGCCGATATCCAGGGCGGCTATCACGCCTCCCCGCCGATTATCATGGCCGGGGCGACCCTGGTGATCCTACCGACGGTGCTGATCTTCCTCTTCGCCCAGCGCTATTTCGTCGAAGGCGTGGCGACCACTGGGATGAAGAACTAGCTTATGTACCCTCGGCCCGAACGCCTGTACCAGGCCTACATCTTCGACCTGGATGGCACGATCTACCTGGGCGAAGCCCTGCTGCCCACGGTACACGCGACTTTGCTCCGCCTGCGCGCTCTGGGCAGGCGGACGGTCTTCCTTTCCAATAACCCGACCCACACCCGGGCGGCGTATACCGAGCGCCTGGCCCGCCTGGGCTTACCCACCCCGACCGAAGATATCATCCATTCCAGCCTGGTGATGGCCGAATTTCTCAATCGGCGCATGCCGGGGGCGCGCCTGTTCGTGGTCGGCGAGCAGGCACTGCGCGATGAGCTTTCGGCAGCCGGCTTCCCGCTGGTCGAAGAGGCCAGCCAGGTCGAGGCGGTGATTGCCAGCTTTGACCGGACCTTCGAATACCGCAAGCTACAGATCGCCTTCGATGCCATTCGGGCCGGGGCGCGCTTCTTCGCCACCAACAGCGACCGCTACTGCCCGGTGCCGGGCGGCGGCCAGCCCGACGCGGCAGCGATGATCGCCGCCATCGAAGCCTGCACCAACCACAGCCTCGAGGCAATGGTCGGCAAGCCAAGCTCGTACATGGCCGAAGCGATCCTTGGCTTGCTCAAGCTTCCGCCAGAGCAGTGCTTGCTGACCGGCGACCGGCTGGAGACCGATGTCCAGCTCGGGCTGAACGCCGGGATGGCGACCGCCCTGGCGTTGACCGGCGCGACCAGCCCGCAGGCTCTGGCGGCTTCTCCGATCCAGCCGCGCTATGTCCTGCGCCAGCTCGCCGACCTGCTGCCCGAAAATTGAGCCCCGCTGGGCTGCCTGGGATACACTGAGAGCATTATGAGCGACTCCGTTAACAAAGCATATTTACTGGGCATTGACCAGGGCACCAGCGGCAGCCGGGCGCTGATCCTGGATCGTGATGGCAATACTTGCGGCTATGGCTATCGCAGCCTGCCGCGCCTCTACCCGCGCCCCGGCTGGGTGGAGCAAGACGTCCAGGAAGTGGTGGCGGGTGTTTTCGAAGCGATCGCCGAAGCGCTCGACCAGGCCGGCATCCACCCGGAGGAGATCGCTTCGGTCGGGATCGACTGCCAGCGCAACACCGATTTCGTCTGGGACCGCGCCACCGGCCGCTCGTTGGCCAACGCGATCACCTGGCAGGATCAGCGCACCACCGGGCTGCTCGAGCGGGTGGAGAGTTTTCCCCCGGCCGAGATTCGCCGCCGCCTGGGGCGCAGCAGCGGCGCTTTCAGCTCGGCCCTGCACCTGGCCTGGCGGATGGAAAACCAGCCGGCTGTGCGCCAGGCTGCCCAGGCCGGCCGCCTGGAGACCGGCTTTTCGGCCGCCTGGCTGCTGCGGGCGATGGGCGAGCCGGCCGGGCATGCCATGGACACCAGCCTGGTCCAGGCGATGGGATTATACGATTTTCGCTCCGGTCATTACTGGGACGAATGGCTGGAAGCGCTGGGCGTGCCGCTCTCAGCCCTGCCCGAAGCCCGCCCGACCCTGGCCGAGTACGGCCTGCTGCGCGTCGCCAGCCACAGCGGGGCGACCAGCCAGGCCCCGGTGCGAGCGATGATCGGCGACCAGCAGGCGGCCCTGTTCGGTTACGACTGCCGCTCGGTCGGCGACGCCGAATGCACCCATGGCACCGCCTCGTTCATCAACGTCTTCACCGGCGGGTCGCAGCCTGAGCACAAATACCTGAACGTGTATTACGCCTGGCACCTGGGCGAGCTGCCCTGGCAAGTGGGGCGGGCCGGCGCGAAGGCTGCAACTGGCCAGACCTGCTGCCTGGAAGCCGATACCACGGTCACCGGAGCGGCGCTGCGCTGGATGAGCGAGAGCGCCCAGATCCTGAATGGCGAGAAGGAAGTCGACCTGCTGGCGGCGGCGACGCCCGACAGCGGCGGGGTGACCTTCATCCCAGCCTTCACCGGGCTGAACGTACCCTATGATGACCCGCGTGCCCGCGGCACTCTGCTCGGCCTGACCCTGGGCACCAGCCGTGGCCATATCGCCCGGGCCTTCCTTGATTCGATCGGCTTCCAGCTGCGCGCCATCCTCGAGCGCATCCGCCTGGATACCGGCCTGGCGGTGGATCGCCTGCACGTCGGCGGCGGGATCTCCGCCTCGGACCTGGCCTGCCAGATCCAGGCCAACTGGCTGGGCATCCCGGTCATCCGGCCCGAGTTCACCCAGACCTCGGCGCGTGCTGCGGCCCTGCTGGCCGGTCTGGGGGCGGGCTTCTGGAGCAGCCTGGACGAGCTCCCGCCCTTGCCCGGCGGCGGTCAGATCTTTGAGCCGCAAATATCCGCCCAGCAAAGCGCCGATGGCTACGGGCGCTGGCAGCGGGCGGTTGAAACCGTCCAGTTCTGGGCGGATGGAGAGGCAGGCCTGCGATGATCCTGGGTGTGGCCTATTACCCCGAACACTGGCCGGAAGCGCGCTGGCCGGAGGACGCCCGCCAGATGAAGACGCTTGGCCTGCAGGTTGTCCGCCTGGCCGAGTTCGCCTGGTCGCGGCTCGAGCCGCAGCCGGGCCAATACCAGTGGGACTGGCTGGACCGGGCGATCGAAGTCCTGGCTGGCGAGGGGTTGCAAATCGTACTCGGCACGCCGACCGCCGCCCCACCGGCCTGGTTAGTCCGCCGGCACCCCGAGATCCTGCCGGTCGACGCTCAGGGCGACCTGCGCCAGTTTGGCTCGCGCCGCCACTACTGCCCGAACAGCCCGCTCTACCGCCAGTACAGCGCGGCGATTTCCGCGGCGATGGCCGCTCATTACGCTGCCCACCCGGCCTTGATCGGCTGGCAGATCGATAATGAGTTCGGCGGCGGGAACACCGCCCGCTGCTACTGCCCGCGCTGCGCGGCGGCTTTCCGCGGTTGGCTGCAACGGCGCTATGGCAGCCTGGAGGCGCTCAACCAGGCCTGGGGAGCGGTCTTCTGGTCGCAGGAATATGACAGTTGGGAGCAGATCGAGCCGCCGGTGCGCACCGTCGCCCCACCCAACCCGAGCCACGTCCTGGATTACCAGCGCTTTGCCTCCGATTCTTATGTCGAGTACCAGCGCCTGCAAGTTGAGGCGCTGCGCCCGCACTTGCCCCGCGGCGCAGATGGCCGGCTGCTCCAGTGGATCACGCATAACTTCATGGGCCTGTACCAGGACCTCGACCAGTTCGCCCTGGCCGGCGACCTGGACCTGGCCACCTGGGATAGCTACCCGAGCGGCAACCTGGACCGCTGGCGCGGCTTGCTCTACCCGCCCGCCGGCCCCGACCCGGCGGCAGTCTATGCCCCCGACCTGGGCGACCCGCAGGTCACCGGCCTGGCCCACGACCTGACCCGGAGCCTGAAGCGGGCGCCGTTCTGGATTATGGAGCAGCAGTGCGGGCATATAAACTGGGGGCGTTACAATCCCGGCGTGAACCCCGGAGCGACCCGCCTGTGGACCTGGCACGCCGTGGCCAGCGGCGCTTCGGCGGTGATCTATTTCCGCTGGCGGTCCTGCCTGTACGCCCAGGAGCAGTACCACTCCGGCCTGCTGCAGCACGACGCCAGCCCTGGAGTGGGCTATGGCGACCTGCTGCAGCTCCAAGAGGAGCGCGCCGCGCTGGATGCGCTGGCCGCCGAGCCGCTCAGCCCGGCGCCGGTCGCCCTGTTGTTCGATTTCGAGGACTTGTGGGCGCTCAACCTGCAGCCGCACCGCCAGGATTTCAACTACCTGCGCCTGCTGTTTCCCTATTACCAGGCGCTCCAGGATCTCGGCCTGGCGGTCGACCTGGTCCATCCATCGGCCGACCTGAGCGCTTACCGCCTGGCACTGGCCCCGACCCTGCACCTGGCCGACGTTGCCCTGGCCGAGCGCCTGGCGGGCTACGCCCGGTCCGGCGGTCATTTGCTGCTCGGCGTGCGCAGCGGCTTTAAGGAGCGCTCCAACCGGGTTACCGACCAGACCCTGCCCGGCCCGCTGCGCGCCTGCAGCGCGGCGGACGTGACCGCCTGGGCGGCCCTGGCGCCCGGGGCTGGTTGCGATTTGGAAAGCGCGCTGCCCGGCCTGGAAGGCCCGGCTGAGACCTGGATCGAGCGCCTGGAGCTGGCCGGCGACCCGCTGGGGACCAGCCTGGCGCGCTATGCCAGCGGACCGTACAGCGGCGCGCCGGCCCTGGCTGCCCGTCGGCTTGGCCAGGGTGCGACCTATAGCCTGGGCTTCGCCCCCAGCCGGGCGCAGGCCAAAGCCGTGCTGTCCCACCTGGCGAAGGAGCTGGCCCTGCCGGTGGTAGCGGGCTTGCCGCCCGGCCTGGTCGCTGCTCGTCGCGGCAAATACCAGGTCTTCTTGAATTTCACTGACCAGCCGCTGCGGGTCGAATACAACGGGCAGGCTTATTCCGTCCCCGCCCGCGATTTGCTAATTGCCTCAGCGGCAGACTAGTTTTCCGCCACTGGTCAGGAATAAATATTCGAACAAAAAAGGGCCTCGCGGCCCTTTTTTGTTCGAATATTTATTTATAGACTAAATGTAGCTGGGGCACTTCCATCGCCCCCAGCACATAGCCTTTCAGCTCCGGGTTGACCAGCAGGAAGGTCTGCCCCGACCAGAGCGGCAGGGCGGCGAAATCCTCCAGCAGCAGCCGGTCGGCCTGCTGGTAGAGCGCCAGGCGGGCGGCCGGGTCGACCTCGGTGCGGGCTTGCTCAAGCAGCGCATCGACCGCCGGGTTGGAGTAGGGCGGGTGGTTGAATTCGCTGCCGGTGTGGAACAGGATATCCAGGAAGTTCTGCGGGTCGGGGTAATCGGCGCACCAGCCGCCATCGACAATATGCCCGCCGGCTTCCTGGACCGTCTTGGCGAACACCTCCGGGTCGATGAATTGCACTTCGACCTTTATCCCCAGCTCCTTGCGCCACATGCTGATTATCGCGTCGATCAGCGGGTCTTCGCTGCCGGCCCGGCCCATCGAAACGTACTTCAAGGTCGGCATCTGCCCGGCGTACTTCGAAGCCTTGAGCGCTGCGCGCGCTGCGGCCGGGTCGTATTGCGGGACCGGCTGGCCGCTGGTGTAGCCGGGCATGCCCGGCGGGAGCAGCGAGTCGGATAACACGTTCATCCCATCCGAGAACTGCTCGTTCAGCTTCTCGCGGTCGATCGCCAGCGCCAGCGCTTTGCGCACGTTCGGGTCGTCCATCGGCGCCAGGGTGTTATTGAAGTACAGGTAGCTGGTGCACAGCTCGGTGGTCGATTGCAGGCTGCTGTTCAGCGGGTTGCCCGGGTC
>CAZAGA010000080.1:0-11696 GCA_964484335.1 uncultured Anaerolineaceae bacterium | reverse complement strand
TCGAGCAGGGAAAGGTTCATCTTTCCCTGCTCGTCTTCAAAGATGCGCAGGTTGGCAATTTTTTCGGCCAACCCGCGCAGTGTTTTCTCCGCTTCCACTGGGTCAGAGTCTTCCTGGCCAACGCCAAATAGCAGCACGACCCCGCGCCCGATCTCGGCCAGAGTCTTCCCAGCCACGCTGACCCGGCCGGAGCGAACCCGCTGCAAGACTACCCGCATTGCTCGCTCCCTGGTTCAGGGCAGGCCAATCGCATCCTTCACTTCACGGATCGTCTGGCGGGCGATTGCGCTGGCGCGTTGCTGACCGTCATCGAGTACATCCCAGACCATTTGCGACTGCGCAGCCAGCTCAGCTCGCCGCTGGCGGAAGGGATCGAGGCCCTGGTTTAAATTCTTGGCAAACAGCTGCTTGCATTGCACACAGCCAATCCCCGCCCGGCGGCACTCGGTATTCACCATGGCGACTTCATCCGCCGAGGAGAAAACCTTATGCAACGAAAAGACATTGCACACATCCGGGTTTCCGGGATCAGAGCGGCGCTGTCGCTGTGGGTCGGTGACCATCTGCATCACCAGGGCGGTGGTTTCCTGGGGGGTTGAGGCCAGCTCAATATGGTTGTTCAGGCTTTTACTCATCTTCTGCTGGCCATCGATTCCAACTACCTTGGGGAATTCGGTCGCTTTCATCTGAGGCTCAACCAGGACGTTGGTGTTATAGCGAAAGTTAAATGAACGCACCACTTCCCGGGTGAATTCGATATGCGGGGCCTGATCCACGCCAACAGGGACCAGATCGGCCTTATACAATGCGATGTCGGCTGCCATCAAGACCGGGTAGCCGACCAGGCCATAATTAATATTATGCGGATGCTGGCGGGCTTTTTCCTTGAAAGTTGGCAGGTCGGTCAGCTTACCCAACGGCGTAACCATCGAGAAGAACGTGTGCAGCTCAGTGACTTCCGGAACCTGGGATTGGACAAAGACAGTCGCCTCATCCGGCCGGATGCCAGCTGCCAGCCAGTCCAGCGCCATCTCATAGGTGTTCTGGCGCAGGTTTTCGGTTGTTTCCACTGTCGTCAGGGCGTGGATATCCACAATACAGTAAACACAGTCATATTCGTCTTGCAGCGCAACGTAATTTTGAATCGCCCCCAGGTAATTACCCAGGTGTTGGCGACCGGTTGGGCGCGCCCCTGAGAAGACACGACCCTTTTTCGAAGGACTCATAAATTTTTCTCCCGATAGTGATGGATTAAACCGACCACCTCGCCGGGCTCGGCGTGGCGGTGGGTTTGTAATTTCGAATAGATCAGCTCATCATTGACAGTTACTTCAAATCGGCCGCCGCCCGAAGGGATCAAGGTCACACTTTCGATCTCCGGTTCATACTTCGATAAGATCTCTGCCGCCAGACTGGCAGCGCGCGGCGTGTACCGTCAAGCCATGCAATACGTAATTCCAATTTTCATCAACACACTAACCTCCCAGTGGTCTGGCCCAAAACAATAGTCATCTATTTTAATTCGTTCTTCACCTGCTGAGAAGTAATGAGATTATGCTACAATCATTATATCTTCATTACAAGAAATTACCTGAAAGTTCGCCTTAGATTGCGAGGGTCTCTATGGAACTGATGCATGGCATCCGTCCATCGCCGATCGCCGGACAGTGGTACACGGCAGAACCCACCCGGTTAGCAGCCCAGGTGGATGAGTATATTCAGCAGGCCAAATTACCCGCCCTGCCCGGGAAAGTCATCGCCATCATGGCGCCACACGCTGGCCATCGCTACTCGGGCGCGGTCGCCGGGCACGCCTTTGCCTGCTTGCGTGGCCTGGCGCCGGATACAGTGGCCGTGGTATCCCCGGTGCACTATCCGTACGCTGACCCGCTACTAACCACCGCTCACCAGGGTTATGCCACACCCCTGGGGACCATCCCGGTGGACCAGGATAGGCTGGCCGACCTGGACCAGGCCCTGGCGAAGGAGCTTGGCTTCAGCGCTCGCCGGGTAGCCAATGACCCAGAGCATTCCCTGGAAATCGAGCTACCGTTTCTACAGCGCAGCCTGGAGCAGCCGTTTAAATTATTGCCGCTGATGGTGCGCGACCAATCCGAAGCGGTTATGCTGCGCCTGGGGCGAGCGCTGGCATCTTGCCTGGCCGGGCACAACGCCCTGCTGGTGGCCAGCACGGACCTATCCCATTTTTACCCCCAGGCGACAGCCCACCAGTTGGACCACGAAATATTAAGCCAAGTGGAGGCGTTTAATCCGCGCGGTGTAATCCAGGCTGAGGAGCAGGGTAAGGGCTTTGCCTGTGGGCGCGGTGCCCTGGCCAGTGTGATGTGGGCCGCCCAACAGCTAGGCGCAGACCAGGCCATCCTGCTGAACTATGCTACTTCTGGGGATGTCACCGGCGACTTCTCGCAAGTGGTCGGTTATGGCGCGGCGGTATTTATCCAGTCCCTGCCTGAGAAAACTGGATAGAAGAGCCCAGTTTTAGAATGACAGAATCTGTGTGGGCTGATTTATTAAGATTAGGCGTCGTTTTCCTGTTGGTTTTAGCAAATGGTTTTTTTGTAGCCGCCGAATTCTCCTTGGTAAGCGTCCGACGCACCCGGATCGCTGAATTAGCCGCGCACGGCAGCCGGCCAGCCGAAGCGGTTCAAGAAGCAATGGCGAATCCAGACCGGGTGATCGCCGCCACCCAACTTGGCATCACCCTGGCCAGCCTGGGCCTGGGTTGGGTGGGCGAACCGGCTGTGGCGCACCTGATCCTTCCGGTGGTCAATCTTTTCCCGGCAGCAGTTCAACCCGAAATTTCCCATACCATCTCTGCCACGCTGGCTTTTACCCTGATCACCTTCATGCATGTTGTGGTCGGTGAGTTAGCGCCGAAATCGATCGCCTTGCAAAATCCCGAAAACACCTCCATGTTTGTCGCCCGGGCAACAATTATCACCGAGAAAATTTTCAAGCCAGCAATCTGGCTGTTGAACGGGGCCGGAAATGGCCTGTTGAAGTTAATCAAGGTGCACCCGGCAGATGGACATCAATTGGTCCACTCAGTGGAAGAGCTAAAAATGCTGGTAACCGCCAGCGCCGCCGGGGGGGTGGTCGAGGCCGATGAGCAGGAAATGCTCCATGCAGTGTTCGATTTCGGTTCCCTGGTTGTACGCCAGGTGATGATCCCGCGCACCGAGATTATCGCTGTCGAGGCGGATGCGCCATTGAACGAAATCATCGCCCTGGTATCCAAGTCAACCTATACGAAATTCCCAGTGTACGACGATGACCTGGATAACATCCTGGGCATTGTGCACGTCAAAGACCTGCTCAACGCCGTCCTGGAAGATGACCACACCAGCTATACCGCCCGCAACTTCGTGCGCGAGGCCCTGTTCGTGCCCGATACTATCTCAGTCAGCGCCCTGTTGCGTGAATTTCGCGACAAACGCCAGCACATCGCAATTGCAATGGATGAATACAGCGGGACTTCCGGATTGGTGACCCTGGAGGACTTGCTGGAGGAAATCGTCGGCGAAGTCAGCGATCCTTTTGATGCATCCGAGCCTGAATTTCAAATCCAGCCGGATGGCACGATCCTGGTCGACGGCCGAACCTTAATCGAAGAAGTCAATACCCATTTAGGCTTGAGCTTGGAGAACCCGGATTATGACACCGTCGCTGGTTATGCGCTGGGTAAGTTCGGCCGTATTCCTGCCAGCGGAGACGTATTTGAAGGAGATGGGATTCGACTCCAGGTGACCGAAATGGATGGCCGGCGGATCGCCCACCTGGAACTGACCCGGTTAGAAAATCCCACCCCGGCCGAGCCAAACCCGGACCAACCGGTAAATTAGCAGCAGGGTGACGCATGCCAGCTTATGTCCAGGTCGCGGTCAACATTCCCCAAGTTCAAGGCGTCTTCGATTACCACGTCCCCTCTGATTTAACCGAAAAAATCACCCCTGGGCAATTGGTAGTAGTCCCCTTTGGCCGCCAATCGGTCCAGGGGGTAATCCTTAAATGGATCGCTGCGCCATCTGTGTCCGAAACTCGCCCCGTCCGGGAGATTGTCGACCCCCAGGCGGTGCTAACCGCGCCCCAATTGGCGCTGGCGGAGTGGCTCTCCCAGCAGTACCAGGCCCCTCTCTCCGCCTGTATTGACCTGATGCTGCCCCCCGGCCTGGCGCAACAAGCCGATACGCTGTACCAGCTGCGCGGCGGCGTTGCACTCGGCGAGCAGGCCGGCGCTCCGACCACTTCCAGCACCCAGGAGCAGTTAATCAGCTTATTGGGCAAGCGCGGGCCGCTGCGCGGTGGGCAAATTGACCACGCCCTTCCGCACACCCGCTGGCGACCGGCGATGCAGGTGCTGGTCAAGCGCGGGCTTGTTCGCGGGGAATCCATCTTACCTCCGCCGAAAATCCGCCCCAAGATGATCCGTACCGCCCAACTGGCTGTCGCTCCGGCCACCGCCGAGCAGGCCATGGCCAGCCTGGGAAAAGCCGGCTCATCGGCCCTGGCTCGCCGCCAGGCAATCCTGCGTTACTTGATTGCCGAGGCCGGCCCGGTGGAGGTCGCCTGGCTGTACGCCGAGAGCGACGGGAACCTAGCCGACCTACATGCCCTGGCCGATCGGGACTTGATCCAGTTCGGAGAAAGCGAGACCTGGCGCGATCCGCTCCAGCAGCTTGATTTTCAGCCTCACCAGGCGCCGCTCCTGACCCAGGAGCAGCAGGCGGCCTGGGATGCCATCCACTCCGAAAGCCAGTTGGCTGGGCAGGGCAGGGCGTTGCGGCCGGTCCTATTGCATGGCGTCACCGGCTCTGGGAAAACCGAGCTTTACCTGAAGGCCGTCCAGGAAACCCTGCTGGCCGGGCGGCAGGCGATCATCCTGGTCCCCGAGATCGCCCTGACGCCGCAGACCGTGCGCCGCTTCGCCAGCCGTTTTCCCGGCCAGGTCGGCCTATTCCACTCGCGCCTTTCGACCGGCGAGCGCTATGACACCTGGCGCAGGGCGCGCAGTGGCAATCTGCCGGTAATTGTCGGGCCGCGCAGCGCCTTGTTTGCGCCGCTGCCCCAACCCGGCTTGATTGTCATCGATGAGTGTCATGATGACTCGTACTACCAGACGGAGAATTTGCCCTACTATCACGCCGGAGAGACAGCCCGAGCCTATGCCAGGCTGACCGGCGCGCTCTGCCTGCTCGGTTCGGCAACCCCCTCTGTCAGCGACACCTATCAGGCCAGCCAGAAAAAATACCTGTATGTACACCTACCGGCGCGCATCCTGGCCCACCGCGAGGCCATCCGCCTGCAGATCAGCCGAGCCAGGCTGACCAGCTCCCAGTACCGCCGGTTGGAAGGCGAGGCGGAAACCATCGAGCTGCCACCGGTCCAGCTGGTGGATATGCGCCAGGAGCTACAGGCCGGCAACCGCTCGATGTTCAGCCGACCACTGCAAGCCGCGTTGGCCGAGACACTCGAGCAGCGCCAACAGGCGATCCTTTTCTTAAACCGGCGCGGAACTGCCACGTATGTGTTTTGCCGGAACTGCGGCTACAGCTTGAAATGCCCGGCCTGCGATCTGCCGTTGACTTATCATACGGAGAACCTGTCCGACTCGTTGCACTGTCATTACTGCGGCTACCAGCGCAAACTGCCGCGTACCTGCCCACAGTGCAGCAGCGACCAAATCCGTAAATACGGCGCCGGCACTGAACGAGTCGAGGCCGAGCTGGTTAAGCTGTTCCCCCAGGCCAGGCCGATCCGCTGGGATTTTGAGACCACTCGCCAAAAAGGCGCCCATGACCTGATCCTGGGCCATTTTGCAGCCCAACGGGCGGATATCCTGATCGGCACGCAGATGATCGCCAAGGGACTGGATTTTCCCCTGGTCACCCTGGTCGGGGTGATTCTGGCGGATGTCGGCTTAAACCTGCCGGATTACCGGGCGGGTGAGCGGACCTTCCAGCTTTTAACCCAGGTTGCTGGGCGAGCCGGACGCAGCCCGCTCGGTGGTCAGGTCATTCTGCAGACCTTCCAACCCGATCACTACGTCATCCAGGCCGCCTCACGTCATAGCTACCGCGAATTCTACCAGCGCGAGCTGGAGTATCGCCGCCAGCTTGGCTATCCACCTTTTGCTAGCCTGGTTCGCCTGGAGTACCGCCACCGCGATCCGAGCCAGGCCGAGCAAGCCGCGCACCGCCTGGCCGATCAAATCCAGGCCTGGATGGCGGAGGCCAACGACTCGACAACTGAAATGATCGGCCCGGCGCCATGCTTCTTCGGGCAGCGCGCCGGGCAACACCGCTGGCAGATTATCCTGCGCGGGCCTGGGCCAGCAATTTTACTCTCCGGGCGGATATTGGAGGGTTGGAAAATTGAAGTAAATCCACCAAACTTGCTATAATTAGTACCTGATACGATGAACCAGATTCTAGTTTGAGAGGAGATCTCCATGCAACCCATGCGAAACGAAGTCCTGACCTGGGAAGATGTAGATCGATTGATTGATCACCTTCTGCCGCAATTTAATGAAGAATTCGATGCCATGATTATGATCACGCGCGGCGGAATTATCCCAGGCGGGTTATTGGCAGAAGCGATGGGGATCACGCATCTCTTGACTGCGGCGGTTGATTTTCCGGCCCAAATCGAAATGGAAACTAAAAAGTTGATGGCCTGGCCACAGTTCATCCAATTCCCGGATGACCGTCTACTGCGCGGGCGAAAAACGCTGATTGTCGATGATGTCTGGGGCTCAGGACGGACGATTACTTCGGTGAAAATCCGGGTTCAGGCAGCTGGCGGTTTTCCTTATTCCTGCGTCTTTCATTTCAATCCCTACCGCAACCTGTTTGGCGCAGCCCGGCCAGATTATTATGCCGCCGTGACCGACGCACATATCATCTACCCGTGGGAAATCAACCGCGGGCCAGATCGGGTCCGGTTGTCCGATTTGATGTAAACGCGCTTATTCTTTCACCAGCAGCCTGGGTGGGAAAAACCAGACCAGGACGCCTTCCAAAGGGGACTGGCGCAGCAGGTCAACTCGCGCCAGTCCGGCCTTTTTAAACAGCAAGTTACCTCCGCCGATCAACGCTGAAACCACCTGGCTGAAATCCGGCTCGTGCCCGACAAACAGGATCGCCTTGTTTTCCGGGTGCTCGCGTAGGATCTCTTCCAGGAGCAAGGCTTCGAAGCCTGGGGATAGACGAGCCTCCTGGACGAGCTCAACTGGTTTACCCAACCCTGCGGCGACAATCTCAGCCGTCTGAAAGGCGCGCAGGTAGGGGCTGGTCAAGATCAGGTCGATTCCCAGGTCCAGCTTCGCCAACGCCTCGACCAGGCTGGCAAGCTTTTTCTTCCCAGCCGGCGTGAGCGGCCGATCTGAATCCCGGCCTCGCCAGGTCTGGCGCTCTTCCGCCAGGCCATGCCTGAGAAAATAAAGGATCATAGCCTACTTCCTTACAAGACCGAAACCACCCGGGCAATTTTTTGCCTGAATTCCGGGTTGTTGAAGCGTGCCCAGGCCTCTGGGAAGGTCTCCAACAGGCGATCGCGTTCAGCCTGGCGATAAGCCTGGTAGGCATGGACGGCCTGGATTTCTTCGTCCAAGACTTCTGGGGCACGGTGGCTCTTTTGCTCAGAGATCAAGAAATCGTCCAGGATCTGGATCGCGACCTGGGCGTCATTCAAGTCGCCCAGGTGATCCTGCATATCCTTGAACAGGTCGATTAGCTCTGGAGCTTCCGGGCCGAGGACATCCCGAAAGTATTCCACCGTATAGCGCAACTTCTTGAACTCGATCCGCAAGGCGTGCAAGGTCTCAACCGGAGCGGCACCAATCACGCTATCGTAAGCCCGCACCGCCGCCAGGCGCTCGTAGATCAACACCGGCGCCAGCTCGCAAATCCGCCGGGGCTGCGGGTTGCCCTTGGGCTCTGGCAATGCGCCGGCGCCCGGGGTAGTTACAAAGGCCAGGAACGACTCTTTGAAAGCCTGGTATTCTTTACCATCCAGGTGAGCCAGCATCGCTGCCCGGGCTTGCTCGCGGGCAGACTGCCAGGCCGCCAGCAGCGGGTCCAGGCCATGCGCCTCGCCTTCTGCCTGGAGCAGAATGTAGTGGTTCACCTTCTCCATGAATACATCCTGGTCGCGCACTGCGCCCAGGGCTCGCCCAGTGGCGCGTAGGCCGACCAAATGGCTTTTCAGCGCTTTGCGCTCAAAGCCATCGCCAAACACCTCAAAAGCAGCCCGCAGCCGGCGGGTAGCGACCCGCATATCGTGCAGCGCCTCGATATCTTCGCCCAGGCGGGTGCCGGCTTCGTTCGCCAATACGGCCATGAGTTGCTGGAGAAACACCTTCCGGCCGGCTTCGGCTAAGTTGTCATCCGGCAAGATCGGAACTCGTTCCGTATCTACCGTTTGCGCAAGCGGCGCAACCGCCGGCGGTTCCAATTTTTGAACTTTGACCGGCGGATAACCAATCTTCTCCCACAGGCGCGCCTCCTGCTCGGCGGACAGCGCGTCTTGTTCTGCTTGCGGTCCGCTGACCAGAATTTTCATCTCATTTCCGGATAGATCGACACGCTGGAGGCTGGTTGATTGGCTTTCGGAGGCATCCAGACCGCTGGCGATTCGGAGCAACGCCGCCAGGGTCAGCACGGCGCGTTGCTCTAAGGTGGTCAAGTCCATTTTCAGGATCGCCTTGGGCTTGATCCGACCCTGTTGCAGCGCGATCACCGGCGCCAACAAGCTTTCCCCTTCTTTAGTCAGGTCATCGCCATATTCGGATTTCAGCAGCTTGTGCACGGCTTTTAGCGGTCGTTTTCTCGTCAGACGCCCGCTGCGCTCGACCAGTAGCGCTGCCAGGCTTAAGACCTGGCGGCTCATTTCATCGAGCTCGTGCAACGGTTGGGTTTGATCGAACAAATTCAAGGCCAGAGATCGAATAGCTTCTGGCTGGCTGGAGGGCGGTTTTCCTTCCGCCTGCTCTTCAATCACACTGCTCATCATTTTCTCGCTTTCAACGTTGTTTATAGTAAGACATCAGCCAGTTCTGAACATTAATTAAGGGCTGACCGGGTTGAGGCTGGAGCATCTCGTATGAGCCGTCGGGGTTCAACAAGCGCGTTTTCTGGTTAGAAATTAAATAGGTCTCCAGGACCTCATCCCGCAAATAACGGATAATTCGCCAATCTTCTACCGGGAAAAGCACCTCAACGCGCCGGTCGATATTGCGCGGCATCAAATCCGCGCTTCCCAGGTAGATCTGTTCGTTGCCAGCGTTGTGAAAATAATAGATCCGGCTATGCTCTAAAAATCGACCCACCACGCTGATGACGCGGATATTTTCACTCACCCCAGGAATGCCAGGGCGCAGGCAGCACATCCCACGGACGATCAAGTCGATTTTTACTCCGGCCTGGGAAGCCTGGTAAAGTAGTTTAATAATCCCAGGGTCCACCAGTGAGTTCATTTTCAGAATCAAGCGGCCATCCCCGCCGCTGCGCTGGATTTCAATCTCGCGCCGGATCAGAGCAGTCATCCGCTCACGCAGGTTAACTGGCGCAACCAGTAGCTTGCGATATTCCTTCTTGGCCGAATAACCGGTCAGGTAGTTAAACAAATCGGTCGCATCTTCGCCGATTTCCCGGTCGCTGGTGAGCATACCGATGTCTTCATAGATCTGGGCGGTCACAGCATTGTAGTTGCCGGTCGCCAGGTGAATATAGCGCCGGATTTGTTCGTTCTCTTTGCGCACAATCAGGGCAATCTTCGAATGCGTCTTCAGTCCTAACAAGCCGTAGGTGACATGCACGCCTTCACTTTCCAGCATATGCGCCCACTTGATGTTGCTTTCTTCGTCGAAGCGAGCTTTGAGTTCGACCAGGACGGCGACCTGCTTGCCATTCTGGCGGGCTTCCAGCAAGGCTTTCACCACCGGAGAATTCCGCCCCACCCGGTAAAGGGTCTGCTTAATTGCCAGCACATCCGGGTCGCGGGCTGCGTAATTCAACAAATCCACCAGCGGCATGAAGGAAACATACGGATGGTGGAATAGAACGTTTTCGCGCCGGATTACATTGAAGTAATTGCCATCAAAGCTGTCCCCACGGAAGACAGCCGGGATCGCCGGCCGGTAGGGCGGATCCTTGAGATCATGACGATCCAGGCTGTACAGGCTCTTGATTTCGCTGAGGCCCAGCGGTCCATCCAGGGAATAAATCTCGTTCCGATCAATCTCCAGGTTTTCCATTAAGATATCCCGGATTCGACCGGGCATGCTGTCGTTAACCGTCACTCGCACGACCGAGCCAAAACGGCGCTGGCGGACGCTTTGCTCCATGGACTCGAGCAAATCCTCCGCTTCCAGCTCCTGGATCTCAAGATCGGCGTCACGCGTAACTCGAAAAGGGTGTGTTTCTAAGATATGTAGGCCCGGAAACAAAGTTTGCAGGTTGGCAGCGATCAACTGCTCAAGCCAGACGAAGTAGTGATTATGGGGCGGGGTGCCATCCTTGCGCACCCATCCAGAAGATCTTTTCAGCGGAACCAGGCGCGGCAGCGAATCGGGCACCTTGACCCGAGCAAAGACTTCCTGGTCGTCTTCATCCCGAATCACAACCGCCAGACTCAGGCTTAAGTTCGAGATATGCGGAAAGGGATGGCCGGGATCGAAGGCCAGCGGGGTCAGGACTGGAAATACTACTTCCTCGTAGTAATTGTCGGCGATTAGTTTCTGGCGCTCGTTCAGCTCAGCGTAATCATAGACATAGATGCCGGCTTTTTTTAGCTGGACCAGTAAATCGCGGAGTACCTCGCGCGCCTCGGTCATCATTTGGGAGCTAATTTTCCGCACTCCGGACAGTTGTTCGGCTGGCGTCAAGCCATCCGGCGGCGTGTCCAGTACACCAGCGTCAACCTGTTTGACCAGGCCAGAAACCCGCACCATGAAAAATTCGTCCAGGTTGGAGCCCAGGATGGATAAAAACTTGACTCGTTCCAGGAGCGGGTTGGTTTCATCCTTGGCTTCTTCCAAAACCCGGCGCTGGAACTCGAGCATTGTCAGCTCGCGATTAATGAACCAACGCGGATCACTTAAATCGATTGTCTCTTCAATCTTCAGCTCGGCTGGCGTTTCTTTTTCGCCTTTCGCTTTCTCAGCCTTTGCCATGGTTTGCTCCTGATGTTGCCTTCCGGATGAGCATCTCCTTTCATCTCAAATGGGACTCTTATTCTCCATCCGGTTGGGCTGCTGCGGTATCCTTGGTTATCTTGGTCTTCTTTTTCTTGTCTTTTTTATCTTTCTTAGCTTCCAGGCCCAGCGCTTTATCCTTGAATGGGTCGTACTTCAACTCGGTGCTCAATTTATCCACCAAGGTCTTCAGGATCTTAATCCGGGCATACAGCTTCGAATCGCCTTCGATAATCGTCCAGGGAGAAGTCAGGGTGCTGGTTTTAAGAAGCATCTCGTTCACTGCTTCCTCGTAACGATCCCACTTTTCGCGATTACGCCAGTCTTCGTCGGTCAACTTCCAGGAACGCAGCTTATCATTGGAACGCGAGGAAAAACGCTGCAGCTGCTCATCTTTACTGATCTGTAGCCAGAATTTGAAGGTAATCGAGCCAAAATCGACCAGTTGGCGCTCGAAATAATTAATTTCACGATAAGCGCGCTT
>CAZAGA010000079.1:0-11730 GCA_964484335.1 uncultured Anaerolineaceae bacterium | reverse complement strand
TTCGTGTTTCCACCTGGGGCAAGCAGGCGGAAATCTGCAACCAGTACCTCAAGAAAGGCCGGAAAGTCTTGGTCGAGGGCCGCCTGGTGCCTGATTCCAGCACCGGTGGGCCACGCATCTGGACCCGCCAGGATGGCACCCCGGCGGCTTCATTCGAGGTATCCGCCACCACGGTACGCTTCCTGTCCAGTGCGCGCGAGAGCGAAGAAGGCGGCTATTCCTCCGGGGATTTTGGCCCGACGAGCATGATGAATGGGAATGATGACCCTAACCCCATCCCGTTCTAGGCTGGCGGTTAACCCAGCCCAAAGGACGGGAGCATAAAATCAGACCTCTTCATTCCAGGGATGCCAGAAAAATATCCCTGGAATGAAGAGGATTTCTTTATCTAGACAGGAGGACAACGCATGACAAACCAGCCTCCCCGGCCAGCCGCGCCTCAACCACTGCCCTTTGAAATCCCCGCTAATTTGGAAATCGAATACGTTAACCTGGTGCGGATTGCCCATTCGCCTTCTGAAATCATCTTGGATATGGCCCGGCTGCTACCCGCAATGCCTGCCGCCAGGGTCAGCTCCCGAATTGTGCTCTCTCCGCTCGGAGCAAAGCTACTCTACCGGGCCCTGGGCGAAAACCTGGCCAAATATGAGGCCAGCTTTGGCGAGATCCGCCTACCCGGCGAGGCCAGCCTGGCCGATCACTTGTTTGGCCACTTTCCACCTGCCGACCCCAAACCAGAGCCCCCCTCAGAAAGCTGAAGCGAATGAATATACTGGACGCCATCTCTGAACAAATCCGCCTGTCCTTTGATGCTCGGACCGCCGCCCGTGAGCAAGCGTTGACCCAAGCTCGCACCCTGACCCGCCACTGCGCCAACGCAATCCGCGCCATCCATCGCGATGAAGCCGCCTTGATCGAGGAAAATCTTGGCGCCGCGCGCCGCCTGGCAGACGAGCTGCGCGGCAGCCTGGCGGGTTATCCCGATATTTTTTTTAGCGGCTATACCCAAGACGCGCTGAAGGAATATGCTGAGGCAAGCTGCGTGTATGCCCTGGTATACAACAACCACCTACCCGGCCCAGACGATCTCGGCTTGGAGTGTAACACCTATTTGCTCGGTTTGGCTGAAGCAGCCGGCGAGTTGCGCCGGCGCTGCCTGGATATCCTGCGCGATGGCCATTCAACCGAGGCGGAGCGCCTGCTCAGCCACATGGATGATATTTACGCTGTGCTGGTGACGATGGACTACCCAGATGCGATCACCGGTGGGCTGCGCCGGCTGACCGATATCGTGCGCGGGGTGAATGAACGCACGCGTGGTGATATGACGATCAGCCTGCGCCAGGACCGGCTGGAGCGAGCCCTGCGTGACCTGGAGGAGCAGCTCAACGTCGAACGCCCTGCGACAGAGGTATGATCTTCAGTATGCGGATTATCCGGTCTTCCGAAATCGGCACATTCCTCTTCTGTCAGCGCGCCTGGTGGTACCAACAGCGCGGCGAGCCATCTGAAAACCAGGCCGAGTTGGCCAGCGGGACGCAACTTCACGAACAGCATAGCCAGGCGGTGGTCGCCGCCGGCTGCTTGCGCAGCCTGGCAATTGGCTTGATCCTGGCAGCGCTGGCGTTGCTAGCCTACGCCCTGACCACTCAAATCCTGTAATCCTCTCCCTGATTAATTACAGCCGGACCCCTTTTTCGTTTATGCCCACCCTGGTATCATTCTCCATTCTACTCCTGGCCTTTGGTCTGCTCCTGCTTTTACTAGCCGGGCGCCGCCGTAAAGCCAGCGGCTTGCCAGCCGGGCGGATTATTTATTCCGACACCCAGGCCGGCAGCCCGATGGAAAAACCGCTTTTCGACGCCGAGCTTGGCCTGACCGGTAAACCAGATTACCTGGTCGAAAGCGCAGGTGAGATGATTCCAGTCGAAGTCAAAAGCACCCGTACCCATGAGGCCCCGTACGATTCACACATTTTCCAGTTAGCCGCCTACTGCCGGCTGGTCGAAACGACTTACGGTAAACGCCCAGCCTATGGTATCCTGCACTACCCCAAGCGCAGCTTCGCCGTAGACTACACCCCGGCCCTGGAAGCAGCCTTGCTGGAGCGACTGGCATTGATCCGCCAGAAACAAGAATTAAAATCAGTGGATCGTTCGCACCAAGCTGCCGAGCGCTGCCGGAGCTGTGGCTACCGCTCAGCCTGCGACCAGAAACTTGAATGAACCTGCTATAATTATTCTGCTATGCCAGGGCTACTTGAACCGGTAAAACGCATTGCTGTCGCAGCTCACCCACAACTGCCTGAAGCTATCCGATTGGGGGCGCAAATTGCTACCGCCCTGGAAGAGCAGGGCCTGGCGGTGGATTATGGCCTGCTGTATGACGACTCGATTCGCCAGGCACTCAACAGTCGCCAGGCGCAGGTCCTGATCGCCCTGGGTGGCGACGGCACCATGCTGCGCGCCGGGCACCTGTGCGGGCCGGTCAATATCCCGATCCTGGGAATTAACGTCGGGCACTTTGGTTTCCTGGTCGAAATCAAGCACCAGCATTGGCGAGAGATGTTGCCGCGCCTGCTGGAGGGCGATTACTGGCTGGAACGGCGGATGATGCTCCTGGCTGAGCACATCCGCTCGAGTCAGTGCATCGGTCGCTGGGAAGTATTGAATGACGTGGTCGTCAGCCGGGGGCAGATGGTGCGTCCGGTCCACCTGGTCGCCCAGGTCGATGGGCGCTACCTGGCCACGTACGTTGCCGACGCCCTGATTGCCGCGACTGCCACCGGATCCACCGCCTATGCTATGGCCGCTGGCGGACCAATCCTGGCGCCCGAGTTACGTAATATCTTGCTGGTGCCAGTCGCTCCACACCTGTCGATTGAGCACGCGATCGTGCTGGCCGAAGGCGCTTCCGTCGCCATCAAAGTAGTCACCGATCACCAAGCGGTGGTCTCTCCGGACGGCCAGACACCGATCACGATGGAAGAAGGCGACCAGGTCGATGTCCACGCCAGCGAGCATACGGTACAATTTATTCGTTTTCAAGATCCAGGCTACTTTTATCGGAACCTTACCCCCCATATGAGCAAGAACCCCTCCACCGGAGAACATCGATGAGCGAGGTCATCCCACCCCTTTATTGCGCCAACCATCCAGAGACTGAAACCAGCCTGCGTTGTAACCGCTGTGAGAAGCCAATCTGTTCGAAATGCGCTATCCTGACACCAACTGGCTACCGGTGCAAAGAATGCGTGCGCGGCCAGCAAAAGATCTTCGAAAACGCCCAATGGTACGACTACCCGATTTTATTCGTCGTCGTCGCTGGGCTATCCTTTCTGGGCAGCCTGCTGGTCTCGCGCCTGCCGTGGCTGTTTGCGATTTTCGCCATCCCAGCCGCCGGCTGGATTATCTCAGAGGTCGCACGCTTTGCCATCCAACGCCGGCGAGCAAAGCGCTTGTTCCAGTTGGCTTCGATCGCTGCGGCGCTAGGCGCCCTACCCTTCGTGCTGATTGCATTGATCAGCCTAATCTCGGGCAGCCTGGGCAGCATTTTTAGCCTGATCATGTTGGGGGTGTACCTGGTCAGCGTGCCTTCGACGGTGTACGCCCGGTTGCGCGGCATTTCCATTCGCTGAGCAGCCCGGATCCTGATTGCGAATGTGAGCTCGAATGATCCTCGAACTTGAGATTGAGAATTTTGCGATCATCGACCGTTTAGAAGTGCGTTTTCGCCCTGGACTGATTACCTTCACCGGCGAAACAGGCGCTGGCAAGTCGATCATAATCGATGCTATGGAAACTTTACTGGGCGGCCGGGCCGAGAGCACCCAAGTGCGCAGTGGCAGCGAGCGCGCGGTGATCAGCGCAGTGTTTCAACTGGACCCGATTACGCAATCTGAGCTGATCCAGCTCTTGGAAGAACAGGAGTTGAGTGATTCCCGCCAGCCCGAGTTGCTGGTGCTCAGCCGGGAGATCCGCGTCAATGGGCGCAGCCCGGCCCGAGTGAATGGCGCCAACGCCAACGCCAGCTTGTTGCGCCAGATCGGCGAGTACCTGGTTGATGTGCACGGGCAATCCGAGCACCTCTCCCTGCTGAGGGTGAGCCAACACATCGGCTTGCTGGATAACTACCTGGTCACCCTGCAAGGCGCAGCCGCCGAGGCGCAACTCAGCGCCTACCGCGAGACGTACCAGATGTTGCAGGCGATCAAGAAGGAACTCGAAGCGCTCCAACAAGCCGAACGCGAGGCCATTCGCCGCTCGGACATCCTCAACTACCAGATTAAGGAAATCGAAGCCGCCCATCTGCGCCTTGCCGAAGAAGAAGAGCTGCGCGAAGAACGCAACCGCCTGGCGAATGCTGAAGGGCTGGCTTCGGCTGCCCAGGAGGCGATCCAGGCCATCGACGAGGGTACGCCCGAATCGCCCGCCGCCGTCGACCTGATTGGGCAGGCCGCCCACGCGATCAACGCTTTGGTCCGCCTTGACCCATCCCAGGCTGCCCTGTTTGAGCAAGCCGAAGCCCTCAGCGCCAGCCTGACCGACTTGTCTTCCAGCTTGCACGATTACCTGGAAGGGATCGAATTCAACCCGCGCCGCCTGGACCAGGTCGAAGAACGCCTGGGCTTGATCCAAACCTTAAAGCGCAAATACGGTGATACGATCCCGGCGGTGTTAGAATTTGCCGGGCGGGCCGGGGTGGAGCTGGATAAGATCACCCATGCCGCCGAACGGATCCAGGAATTGAGCGCCGACCAGGAGATCCAGCTCAAAAAGCTGGGCCAGTACGGGCTTGCGCTGAGCCAAATGCGCCGGGCAGCGGCCGAAAAGCTGGGGAAAGCCATCGAGCGCGAGCTGGCCGATTTACACATGCCCGGAGCGCGCTTCCAGGTCGACTTCCAACAAACTGCCGATCCACAGGGCGCTCCGCTGCCCGATGGACAGCGCATGGCCTACCGCGCCAGCGGATTGGAAAAGGTGGAGTTCCTGATCGCCCCCAACCCTGGCGAAGGCTTTAAACCGCTCGCCAAGATTGCCTCGGGCGGAGAAACCTCTCGCCTGATGTTGGCAATCAAAAATGTGCTTGCCAAAGCGGATCACATCCCGACCCTGATCTTTGATGAAATCGACCAGGGCATCGGCGGGCGGGTCGGGGCGATTGTTGGCGAAAAACTGTGGGAGCTGGCTCGCCAGCACCAGGTGCTGTGTATCACCCACCTGCCTCAGTTGGCGGTCTTCGGCGAGCAGCACCTACACGTGCAAAAGGCAATCAGCGAAGGGCGCACTGCTACCCAGGTCGAGCAGCTCGAAGGCGAAGCGCGCCTTCAGGAGCTGGCCCAGATGCTCGGCGGTATCAGCCCCGGCACGCTGCACTCGGCCCGCGATCTGCTCGAGATGGTCGAAAAGAACCACGTTAATGCTAGAAAATAAAAAAGAAGCTGGCCGGGCCAGCTTCTTTTTTATTTTCCAGGTAAACCTAGGGCACGATCGCTACGAAGTAGTCAAACTCGCCGACGATTGGGGTGGAATTGAAGGAAGAGAGCGACAGGCCGACTTTACCCGACTTGAGGTTCTTATCCGTGACCGTGCGGACCGTAGTATCGTTTACCACCAGGGTTAGCTGGTTGCCGATACAAACTGCTACAATATCATTGGTATCTTTACCGATCTTGATCGCGGTAGAGCCGCCTGAGTAAAGGGCCACATAGTCGCCCAAAGCAGTATCGTAGCGGTAAATATTGTAAGTACCATCCATCGCCACGTTGAATTCATACCAACCCTGGTCAGAATAGCGGCAGATCAGGCTAACGCTGTTGCTGTTACGACCCAGGTTTTCGTAGCGGGTACCAATACCGACATCGGCGACATCCAGCGGATCCAAGTAGAAGTAAACCCAGGTTTGCGGATCCTGGATATTAATCTTCAGCTTGCTATCCGAGACATCGGCTGAAACGCCGCTCTCCTGGCCGCTCATCAGGAAGTACACCCAATCGCTGAGCGGGGCATCGAAATCGCTTTCGTAATACGATTCCCCTGAAGCACTGGCGTTCAGGTTGAGCATGCCGCTGCCCTGAGTATTATCCCCGGCATTGGCATTGGCATCACCGTTGGTATTCGTGTTGGTGTCACCCCCGGCCTGTTCATTGCTGTTTCCGCTATCGATGAAGGAGGCCACTGTGGCCATTTCACGACCATTCAACTGGCCTTCGAGCAGCTCACCGGTAGCAAAGCGCAAAACCTCTAAATTTAGCGTATCGGTGGATTTATGGCTACGGAGAATATCGCAGTAATCGGACATCGAACCATCCGTCGCCAGGACCAGGTTCTCCATTTTGGTGATGATGTCGCCACCCTTCAAGCCAGCTTTATCTGCTGGGGAGCCAGACTGGACGGATGAAACCCACACGCCGGTCAGCGAGCCATCTTCGTTCGAAACTGCCTGGCCATTGACGCCGATCCAATCCTGGTTCTCGCCAGTTTTCAAAACATCCACGACTTCCTGGGCAATCTGGCGCGAAATCCCAAATGCCTGGCGAGTCTGCCCATTTCCGGCATAGTGCACACCGACGACCTCAGCCTTAGCAGTCAGAACCGGGCCGCCAGAGTTGCCGGGATTGGTGGTGGCATCGTATTCGATGACCGAATCAACTGACGCCCAACTGGTCTCACCATTGGCGCGCGCCTTAGAAATAATCCCCTTGGTCAGCGAATATTCCGGATCGCCGAGCGGGAAGCCCGCAACGTAGACCTCAGTGCCGACATCGATCGAGCCCTGGTACCAATCCAGGTATGGGAAGCCGCTGCCTTCGATATCGATGACTGCCAGGTCAGCGCATTCCGATACACCCAGGACCCGGGCGTTATAGGTTTTACCCTGATCACCGCCGACCCAAACCTTAAGTAGGGCAGAGCCGGTGACAACATGGTTGTTCGTCACTGCCAGGCCGCTGGGATCGAAGATGAAGCCCGAGCCGCGGCCGGCCCCATTGAACACTTCCCCAACCTGGGGATCAACAAAAGAACCGACCGCCTCAATCTGGATAATCGCCTGCTTGGCATCGGTAATGGTCTGGATGGCGCCCGACTCAGGTTCGGCCGGTTCCTGAACTGTCTCCGCCGTTGGCGCTGTGGTGGGCTCAACCGCTTCAACCGTTGCGGCTGGCGCATCAGCTGCCGGCGCTTCAGTCGCCAGCGTCTCACCGCCACCGCAGGCAGCCAGGACAAACACCAGCGCGATCAACAAAACAAACAACAACTTACCCTTCTGGAAAATCATGGATTCCTCCTACAATGTTGCTTCTGCTAGAAAGATGGGAAGGCAGGCGATCTACTCAGCCCGAAATTATGGGATAGAGTTTACCATTAAAGACCAAAATTATGCAATTAGTTCGTAGCTGCAATTTTCCTACAATGGTCAGAAAGCGAAGCAGGACCTAGGCCAGGCCAAGGATTAACCGGGTAGTGCGGAAGGCTAACTCTGGCAACGCCGAGCGCTCGAAAAAGGCTGCCCGGTCAACATCGTCGGCCGCCTGGAGGTCACCGCCGGTTACGATGGCCCGGTATACGATGATAATATGCGCGCCGCGCGGATGTTCCTGACCATATATCACATTCAAGACTCCCTGCACCTCGACTTCCAGCCCGGTCTCTTCACGGCACTCACGCCGGATCGCTTCAGCCGGGTCTTCGCCAGCGTCCACGAAACCGGCAGGCAGGCTCCACAGCCCACGCAGTGGATCGACCGCCCGGCGGACCAGCAGCACCTGGTTACCCCGCTCGATCAAAGCCGCCGCGGCGACCTTCGGGTCGGCAAAGTAAATCCAACCGCAGGCCGGGCAGGCTGGGCGCTGGGCGCCAAAATGCTCGCCGCGTACCAGGGGGCTGCCACAGCGCAGGCAAAAATTTATCTCAGAATTCATCTGAGCAGCGATCGCAGGGCTCCCTATCAGCGCCGGCGCAGTAACCACCAGGCCAGGCCAGTGATCACCGCCAGGAGCGCGGCCAGGATTTCCAGGGCGCGCCATAGGCTGCGGTCGAGGCCGAAAACTTGTGCGCGCGGCGCAGCAGACTCTACAGCAATCGCAGCTTCCGGTACGGATTCCAGGATGGCCGTCTCCGCTTCTGCCGGCGCGGCTTCAAGCATTGCTGGTGTGGGTGTCTCTTCTGGCGCGATCTTCTTTGCCGAAGGCGCTTCTTCCGGGGTACTTTCGGCTGCTTTTCGAGCCTCGCCCCCCAGTGCGGTCGGCAGCGGCGCCAGCGCGCCGGCTTCGGGGGCGGCTTCGGCTGGTTGCTCCAACTCAGCCGCTGGAGCAGCTTCCTGCATCAGCATCGCCGGCGCCTCTTCTTCGACCATTTCGACCTGCAGGTCGCCAGCGACCTGGGTCATCCCAAGGCGTTGGTTGACCAGCTCACCAACCAGCAAAACCACCAGCACCAGGCTGGCCAGGGCGCTAACCAGGCGCAAAGCCGGATAACCTGGCTGCCGAATGGGTTGGCCGGCCATCGCCGGGGTCAGGGTAAAATTGCGGGAGGCGCGCTGGCGCGGCAGGCTGCGCAGCACAGCGCGCTGGCGGCGCAAGTTCTCGAATGCCTGGTTCAATTCCGGCTCGTGCGCCAGGCGGGCTTCCAGGCGGTCCTGGGCGGCCGGGCTCAACTGCTTGTCCAGGTAAGCAGAGATTTCTTGCCAATCGCGAGGGGTCAGGGAGGTCTTCACAGCTTGCTCTCCTCTACCAGACGCATCGCGGCCGGTAATAGTTCCCAGACCCCCTGCAGGCAGTCTTGCAAGCGCTGGCGGGCGCGCGCCAGGCGACTCTTCACCGTCCCTACCGGAGTACGTGCAGCCTGGGCAGCCTCGCTGTAATCTAATCCCTGGATATCGACCAAAACTACCACTGCCCGGAACTCGGGCGGCAAACCATCCAGGCAGTGCTGAATCGCCTGGTTCAGTTCCTGGCGCTCGAGCGCTTCCTCGGGCGATTCGCCCGGGTCAGCCAGCCAGGCCGGGGATTCAATCTCTTCATCATCGTCATTGGCGGGCTCCAGCGGTACGGTCGGACGGCGCTGGCGGCGGCGCAGCTCATCATAGGAGGCGTTAGTGGCAATCCGGAGCAACCAGGCTTTGAAGGAACCGCCGCGGTAGCCGTTCAGGTTGCGATAAGCGGAGATAAAGGCTTCCTGAGCGGCGTCTGCGGCAGCTTCCGCCTCGCCCATCATCCGGTAAGCCTGGTTGTAAACCAGGTCCTGGTAAGCCAGCACCAGGCGGTTGAAGGCATCCAGGTCGCCGCGTTGGGCGGACTGGATCAGGCCAGGTTCATCCATCATGGTCCAACCTCCTGGCCACCAACAGGGCATACAGCGCTCGCCAGGCCAGGATCGCCAGGGCGCTGAAACCACCCAAGACCACCACGAATAGCGGTAGCACCGGGGCATTGCCGAGCAGCACTCCACGCAGCCAGCCGGCGAACGGCCCACCCAGCACCATGGCATAAAACGGCCGCCAGAGTTGCCGCACGTCACCGGCGCGGGCTGGGTCATACACCCCAAAGAAAGGCGCAATCAGGAACCAGCCTGCCAGGAGCGGGATGAAGGTGGTCAGCATGCGCAGCCCGGCCGAGCCGGCCTCACCATGCCTGGCAAACCCAGCCACGGTAACCGAAGCCAGGACGAATATGTCAACAATAAGCAGGATGAGGAATTTTTGATTTTTCATAGGGTTGCTCCGCCCCTAATCCTAATCGAAAGCTGGCAAAGGGGCAAGGGGTATAATTAGCCTCACGATGTTCATCAACAGTCGCGCACCGATCCGCATCTGCGATAACGGAGGCTGGGCCGATACTTGGTTCGCCCGTTACGGCCAAATTTTCAACATCGCTGTTGCCCCGTATGTGGAGGTGCAGGTAAAGGCTAGCCCCGCCCCCGATGGCGTCACCCAGGCCACGATCCAGGCCGAAAATTTTGGCGATGATTATTTGTGGGTTCCAGGCAGCGGCTGGGACAGGCACCCGTTGCTCGAAGCCGCAATTCAATCGATGGATCTCCCGGCGGGACTATCCCTGGAAATCAACCTGTTCTCAGAAGCCCCCAGCGGGGCATCGACCGGAACATCCGCCGCAGTGACTGTCGCCCTGCTCGGCGCGTTGGACTGCCTGACACCCGGGCGAATGGCCCGCCACGAAATTGCCCTGGCAGCCCAACGGGTGGAGACCGAGCTACTCGGCCAGCAGTGCGGGATCCAGGACCAGCTAGCCAGCGCTTACGGCGGGATCAATTTCATTGATATGGACGACTATCCCCATGCCATAGTGCAACCGATTCACCTGCCCACCCCGCTTGAATGGGAGCTGGAAAGCCGGCTGGCACTGGTTTACCTGGGAGGCGCGCACAGCTCTTCAGCGGTGCACGAGTTGGTTATTCGCGAACTGGAAGCAGCCGGGCCGGAATGCCGCCAACTGGCCGATTTACGGGTTACTGCTGGAAAATCTCGCGCTGCCCTGTTAAGTGGCGATTTTGCCGCCTTCGGCGCGGCAATGCAGGAAAACACCACCGCCCAACAGCACCTGCACCCGGCTCTGGTTAGCCCAGCAGCCGAGCAGATTATAGAGGTGGCCCGCGCCCATGGTGCACTGGGCTGGAAGGTCAATGGCGCCGGCGGCCAGGGCGGCTCACTCACCCTGCTGGGCAGCGAGTCGGCCCAGGCCCGGCGGGCGATGTTGCGCGAGATCGAGGCCGAAGACCCGCTCTTCCGCCACATCCCGATTCACCTAGATCGGGATGGCCTGCGGGTCTGGTAAAGTATGAATGAAAATAAGGTCCGAGGCCCATTTTTTTCATCAGTAGATTGGAAGCTGGGGGTCAACTTCCTTAGCCCAGGCGTTGATCCCACCCTGCAGGTTTTTCAGCTTGCGGAAACCGGCGCTGAGCAGCAACTCGAGCGCTCGCGCCGAGCGGGTACCAGCCTTACAGAAGACCACCATCTCGTTAGCGCTATCCAGTTCAGACAGGCGCAAGGCCAATTGACCCAGTGGGATGTTAATTGCGCCAGGCAGGGAGGAAATCTCCAGCTCGTGTGGCTCGCGCACGTCGAGTAGCACCAGGCCGTTGCCATCCTGCATGCGCTCGGCCAGATCGATGGCCGGGATATCCCAGCCGCCGCCGACTGAGCCAGCGTCGTGATCATGGCCTGGAACACCGCAGAAGGCTTCGTAATCGATCAGCTCGGTGACTTCCGGGTTCGGGCCGCAGACCTTGCAATTCGGGTTCTTCTTCAGGCGGACGAATTCAAACGACGAATCCAGGGCATTGTAGAGCAGCAGGCGGCCGATCAACGGCTCGCCAATCCCAAGCAGGAGCTTCAACGCCTCGGTGGCCTGCAGGGTACCGATCGTGCCGGGCAGGATGCCCAGCACCCCTCCCTCGGCGCAGGAAGGCACCAGGCCAGGCGGGGGCGGCTCGGGAAACAGGCAGCGGTAGCACGGCCCACGCCGGGCGTCGAAGACACTGACCTGTCCATCAAAGCGGTAGATCGAGCCGTAAACATTCGGCTTGCCGAGCAGTACGCAAACATCGTTGGTCAGGTAACGGGTGGGAAAATTATCCGTCCCGTCAATGATCAGGTCGTAATTGGCGGCGATCTGCAGCGCGTTGGCAGAGGTAAATGGCTCGTTGTAAACATCTACCTGAATGTCAGGATTGAGATCAAGCAGGCGCTGGCGGGCCGATTCGACCTTGA
>CAZAGA010000078.1:0-11762 GCA_964484335.1 uncultured Anaerolineaceae bacterium | reverse complement strand
TAAGTCGATTTTTTGTGAGATACTACGATTATCTTTATATCGGAGATAACGTATGAAGCCTCACAGACCAGTCGGAAAGATCATCGCCCGGATCATCCTGATCCTAGTCGGAATCGGCATTCTCCTGACTCTGGTTGTCTTTGGGATCTATTTCTGGTTCGATAAGACCAATGGCAGCGTGGAAAGCTCTGGTCTACGGCGGACTTACTTGCTCTACGTTCCAGATTCGTACAATCCGTCCGTGCCCACCCCATTGGTGCTCAGTTTCCACGGTTTTGCAGAATGGCCGGCCCATCAAATGCAGACCAGTCATTGGAATGCTCTGGCTGACCAATATGGTTTCCTGGTTGTTTATCCATCAGGCACACGGTTTCCAAAACGTTGGGTAATTTCCAACCAGCCTGGTTCAACCGCTAACCCGGAAATTGACCTCCGGTTTATCTCAGATTTAATAGACCAACTGGCCCGTGACTACAATATTGATCAATCGCGGATCTATGCCAATGGCCTATCAAACGGTGGGGGGATGTCCACCCTGCTTGGCTGCAAGCTATCGGAGCGTATTGCTGCGGTGGGCAGTGTTGCCGGCGCTTATTTGATCGCTCCAGAAGACTGTTCTTCGGCTCGCCCTGTTCCGTTGATCGCTTTTCATGGCACTGCTGATCCGATTGTTCCTTTCCAGGGCGGGCCATCTTCCTCCTTTCACCTGCCTTTTCCGGCGGTGGAGGACTGGATTAAAAGCTGGGCGCTGCGCAATGGCTGTGACCTTCCGGCTGAAGTTCTGCCCGTGACCAAGCATGTGAATTGGACCCATTACACCGGTTGTTCAGCAAATGCGGCAGTTAACTTCTACATCATCCAGGGCGGCGGTCACTCCTGGCCAGGTGGTGAGCCATTACCGAAATGGATTGTTGGTGAAACTAACCAGGAAATTGATGCCACCGAGCTAATGTGGAAGTTTTTCAGACAATATTCACTCGATCGGGCTGTGACTCCTTGATATTCTAGCTTTTAGTAATTTGATGTTAGGATACCAGCTTTCAACATCCTGACCGTGCTGGATTCCCAAATAGCAGCGATGGCCGAACTGGGTGGTTTGAAGAGTGCTTACCTGCCCGTGTTTGTTTTTAAGCTCGTGCAATCTGGGCAAGGCGGATAGCTGGCTCCAGGAAAGCTTGAATATCCAACCAGTCCAGCAAGCCAGGGGTATATGGTTTAAGCCAAACTACCAACCGATCGGGGCCCAACAGTACCTCACGGCGGTGGTGATGCGCTGCCCATTCCAACAGGAAAGCTGTTCGTCATTTCCTGGCTGAAGCTGGACATCCCATCCGCGGTGGGTAACAAACTCCTTACAACGGTTCAGCCGGGAATTCTTTCTGACAGCTTGAGCAGGAATACATCTCACCGCTTATTGCCGGGAAACAAACGAGTTCTCTAAGGCATTCTGAACAGGCAAACACATCCAGACAGTTACGGCGTTTCTGTTGCCAGTCTAAACTTTCATAACGAATCTGTAAAACAATTCGTTAATCCTGGGTATGAATCCGGCTGCTGATTGCCTTAGCAATCTCAACCAGCACAAGCAGGATCAAGCCAACTCCGATCACCCAGGACCATTCCTGTATTGTTAACGGTACAATCCCCAACAGACTTCGAAGCCCAGGAACCAGAAAAGCCACTGCGATGGTCAAGAAACCTGCCAAAACGGCCCAGATCAGCGGTTGATTGGCGGTCAGCTTGTTCATCCGGTAAATCGGCCGTGTCATGCTGCGATAGGCAAAGATATACACAATCGAATTTAGCGCGAAACTGGCAAATACAATGCTCCGTCCCTCCGCCGGGTTGTTGTGAATTTGTAGGTAATGCCCAAATAGTCCCAGGGCGAAGATTGAGCTGGCAATGCTGATCACAGCGATCAGGGATAAACCTAAGTGAGTTAGGATCGGCGCTTTCAGGGATCGGGGCTTTTCTTCCATAATCCCTTCTTCTTTAGGTTCAAAGCTTAGTACGATGTCCAGAGGCCCATCACAGATCAGGTGAATCCAGAGGATTTGCGCCACGGTGAGAGGCGCTGGCCAGCGGAGCATCATAGCTGTGAAAATCGTCAGGACTTCGGCGAATGAGTTGGAGAGGGTATAAGCAACAACTTTACGGATATTGGAAAAGATAACCCGTCCTTCCTCTATTGCCGCCACAATGGTGCGAAAGTTGTTATCTAGTAAGATCAGGTCGGCCGTTTCTTTGGCTACATCAGTGGCGCTGCCGACCACAACGCCAATGTTGGCGCGTTTCAATGCCGGGGCGTCATTGACTCCATCGCCGATCATGGCAGTGATATCCCCATTGGCTTGCAAGGCTTTGACTATCCGGAATTTGTCCTGTGGCCGGATTCTTGAAAATATTGCGGTTCGATTCACTTCTTCCTGCAACTGCTCATCCGGAATGGCTGCAATTTGGCTGCCCTCCAAACCGTGTTCTCCAGCTTTGAGAAGACCAATGCTGCTGGCGATCCGTTCTGCTGTTCGCCGGTAATCGCCGGTGATCATTTTTATCTGAATTCCAGCCTTTTCTGCAACTTGAATTGCCTCGCGTACCCCCTCCCGGACTGGATCTTCCAGGCCTAATAAGCCCAACCAGGTATAGCCGGAATAAATCTCAATGTTCCCATCCAGGCGGTAAGCTAAACCTAAGAGACGCAGGCCATCTCCAGCCCATTCATCAACCTTCGCAAGGATGGTCTCATGTGCCTCGATCGATAAATCGCACATCCCCAGGATAATCTCAGGGGCTCCCTTCAAGAAGAAATAATGGTTTCCCTGAAAAAGGTTGCTGGTGACATCCGTAATCATGTACTTGGTTTCGCTGGTGAATAGCTCTTCGCCCAGACGCACAGTGCGATCAAACAATTCTTGAGGCCGGCCAAGTTCTAAACTTTCGGCATATTCCCACAAGGCAATATCAACCGGGCCTTCCAGGTTATTGCATAAAACCATTGTCTGCCAGGCTCTTTCCTGATCGAGCAGGTCGGCGCGGCTGACTCGCATACGTCCTTCAGTTAGAGTCCCTGTTTTGTCAGTGCAGATTGTGGTCACCGAGCCGAGCGTTTCAACTGCCAGTAGACGTTTTACTAATCCGTTGCGCTTCAGGATTTTCCGCATACCCAACACCAGGATCACCGTCACCGCAATTAGCAATCCCTCGGGTACCGCAGCAATTGCTAGGATAATCGAGGTGCGGAGCATGTCGAGGAATTCTCGACCCATAACCAGTCCAACCGTCAGGATTACCAGGGTGGCTGCAACCACAATGATGGTCAGAACTTTGCTGAAGGCTTTCAACCTCACCTGCAATGGGGTATCCTCTTCAACATGCTCACTCAGGCTGGCTGCGATCTGGCCGAGCTCTGTATGAATTCCAGTTTTAACGATGCGCAAGATACCCCTGCCAGTGACCACAGTAGTTCCCATGAAAACCTGGTTCTGCGGGGTAGAACTGTTGTCAAGGGGATTGCCTGACACCGGTCTGATAGCCAGTTTGTTTACCGCTTCGCTCTCCCCGGTCAGAATGGCTTCATCGACCGAGACCTTGGTTGCTTCCAGTAGCTCGCCATCGCCGGGAATTTTTTCGCCGGCATTGAGCACCACCAGGTCGCCTGGAACCAGCTCCCAGACTTCCACTTCAATCCGCTGTCCATCCCGGATTACAGTTGTGGTTGGTTTTAGCAATCCTTTGAGTGCTACATAAGTCCTTTGGGCCTGGTATTCCTGGATAAAACCAAGAACTACGTCAATGATAACAACGGTAATGATGATGGCAAAATCGCCCCATTCACTCAGAACCAGGGAAATCCCTGCGGCGGTCAGGATAATGTAGACGAGGGGACTCTTAAGCTGGTTGAGCAGGATGGCCCAGGCTGACATCCCGGTATCACTGGGCAAGCGGTTTTCCCCTATTTTGGCGCGTTGCTCAAGCACCTGTTGGACGGTCAGCCCGGTCAGATTCGTCTGGATTTGCGCAGGATCGACATTTTCGACGGCGTTCTCTAGTTTCATTTGTGCACCTGTTTTTTTAACCGTCTTGGCCGATGCTGGGTAGATTTATTCTTCTTGGATGTGCCTGACGCCTTGTTGAAACAGGGCAACCAGGTGCGGGTCGATCACACTGTAATAAACTTCCTTCCCCTCCCGGCGTGCCCGGACAATGTGCATCTGGCGCAAGCCACGCATGTGATGCGAAACAGCCGATTCGGTCAGTCCCACCATTTCCGCCAGGGTTGAAATATTGACTTCCTGCTCGATCACTGCGGAGAGGATGCGCACGCGGCTGGTATCGCTAAAAGCACGAAATAGCTCGGCGACATGGGCGGCAGTATGCTCGTCTAATATGGACAAATTCATGGCCTTTCTCTGTGAATAATTCAACATATGTTCAATTGTAATTATTATACCGCGAATGGATGTTTGTCAATTGACAGATATCCCTCACCTTGTTATTATTGATTTCATCTCTTAACTATTAAGCGTCTAACCGATTTTTGAATTTCGAAGGTTCTTATGGATGACCTAAATACCAGTTCAAACAAAGCCCTCCGTCAGGCAGTGGATACTTTTTGGGAAACTTTTGTTCCCTTTTGGCAACAAGTCCGCGCTCACATCCGCCAGGTGGCGACAGAGCACTTTGACATCAGCGTCGAACAATTTCATATTCTCCGCCTGGTGCGAAGGGGAAAGCGTTCGGTCAGCGAACTGGCTGAGGCCCGCAATCTTAGTCGCCCGGCTGTCAGCCAGGCAGTTGAGGCGCTAGTTCAAAAGGGCTTGATCTCTCGTTTACCGGACACTCAGGACCGGCGCCACATTTGGCTGGTTCTGACTTCGCCTGGGAATACTCTACTCGATGCAGTGTTTGAGGATACTCGCGGTTGGATGATGCAGGCTCTCTCTCCTCTTAGCGACGAGGAATTGAATGATCTGGTCCAGGCGATGGATAGCTTAAGAAAAGTCTCCATAATATGAAACAGGTGTTGAAGATCCTGCCGTTTGTCAGACCTTACTGGCTGAAGGCTGTACTTTCGCTGGTTCTGTTGGCGGTTGTGGTGGTACTCGATCTGGCGATTCCACGTTTGGTCCAGCGCATAATCGACCAGGGCATCCTGGCTGGGAGTCTGGATGAAGTCTGGCGCACCTTCCTTCTGATGCTGGCAATATCAGTGGCCAACACCTTGCTGGCAATTGGGAATAACAACTATTCGGTCCAGGTTGGTGAAGGGGTCGCGCGTGATCTGCGCGAGGCTCTGTTTGTCAAAATCCAATCCCTATCCTTTGGCAACCTCGATCACTTGAATACCGGCCAGTTGATGGTGCGTCTCTCGAGTGATTCGAGTGTCATTCAGCGCCTGGTTCAAGTTTCTTTACGTATTGGGACGCGCGCCCCCCTGATTATGGTTGGCAGTATCATTTTGATGTTCAATACCGATCAGGGCCTGGCGATTCGTATGACGCCTTTATTGTTGTTTACTTCCGCCATTATCATCTTCTTTATGATCAAAATGGGGCCGCTTTTCCTGACAATGCAGCAGAAACTGGATCGGCTTAATACTGTTTTGCAAGAAAACATCGCTGGCGTGCGCGTGGTCAAGGCCTTCGTTCGTGCTGAACATGAGGCACAACGCTTTGAGTCTGCGAACCAGGATTTCACTGCTCGAAATATTCGCGTGATGGAATTCATGTCCACCATGGGCCCGTCCTTAAGTGCTTGTATTAACCTTGGTATTGTGGTGGTGATCTGGGCTGGTGGTTTGCAAGGGATGCGCGGCGAGGTAACCACTGGACAGATTGTTGCCTTCGTCAACTACTTGCAAACCGCCTTGGGTCCCTTAATGATCATGGTCAATCTGGCGAATGTTTGGGCAGCCGGGATAGCATCGGCCAAGCGAGTGAACGAAGTCCTCGAGACAATTCCCGAAGTCCAAGACACACACGGAGCTTTGATGCTTCCTGAGACGACCCAGTCGAGAGTGGTGTTTGAAAATGTCAGTTTTCATTACAACGGCGCAATCGACACCCAGGTTTTAGACGGCATCAACCTGATCGCCGAGCCGGGTCAAACGGTGGCAATCCTTGGCGCTACAGGGGCCGGAAAGTCCACGTTGGTTAACCTGATTCCCCGTTTTTCCGATGTAACTGGAGGTCGCATTTTGCTTGATGGTCAGGATATTCGCCAGTTTCGTCAGGAGTCGCTTCAGTCTCAGATCAGTATTGTCCCTCAAGAAACCATCCTGTTCTCCGGAACAGTTCGCGATAACATCCGTTTTGCTCGCCCAACTGCATCTGAAAGTGAGGTAATTGCGGCTGCCAAAATTGCCCAGGCGCATGAGTTTATCCTGGGTTTACCTCAAGGCTACGATACCCGTGTTGAAGAGCGCGGCGTCAATCTCTCGGGAGGCCAAAAGCAGCGCATCGCCATCGCCCGGGCGCTGCTAGCCCGACCGGCTATCTTAATCCTCGACGATAGTACCAGTTCTTTAGATGTGGAAACAGAGACGAAAATCCAGGATGGACTGGAAAACTATCGAAAAGGGATGACTTGTTTCATGGTTGCCCAACGGATTAGCACGGTACTCAAGGCCGATAAGATTGTAGTGGTTGATAAGGGCCGGATTGCCGCTGAAGGTTCCCATCGCCATCTGCTGCGCACTAGCCCAATTTACCAGGAAATTTACGCTTCGCAGTTAGGCAACGGAGCAAACGGAGCATGACAAACCGGGCTGTTCCAGAATCAAGTGATTATCGCTCACGCATGCTCCGCCGCCAGCCGGGGGTGCCGAGCAAAATCGAGAAGGCGAATAACCCACGCCAGGCCTTGCTCAGGCTTGTGCCTTATCTCTATCCTTTTAAAACGATCATGGCAATTGTCCTGGTTTTTGTGTTGCTCTCGACCGGGCTGGGGCTGCTAGGCCCGTTCCTGATGGGACGAGCAATTGACGGCTACATTGCCCTTAAAGACCCTTCCGGACTGGCGGTGATTGTAGGCTGGATGCTGCTAGTCTTCCTGGTGGGCAACCTGGCCGATGCAGTCTCTGGTTGGATGATGGCTTCAGTCTCGCAGAAAGCGCTCCAGGCAGTGCGCCGCGATCTGTTTGGTCATATCCAGACTTTATCCTTGCGCTTCTTCGACACTCACCCCCCTGGGGAGTTGATGAGTCGTTTGACCAACGATATTGACGCCATAAATACCGCTGTATCCCAGAATGTGGTGGCCTTGATGGCCAGCGTGCTTTCCCTGGTAGGTATCCTGCTTGCGATGTTTGTACTCAATTTCTGGTTGGCGCTGGCCTCGGTGGTCGTTGTGCCGCTGATATTCTGGGCCACTAATCTGATTGCTCGCTACACCCGAAAGGGATTTCGTGACCTTCAGAAGGATCTTGGTCAATTGAATGGAGTAATTGAGGAAGCAATCAGTGGCCAACGGGTAGTCAAGGCCTTCCACCGGAACGACTCGGCGACGGATATGTTTCGAAAACACAACCAGCAAGTGTACCGCTCTGCGGTATATGCTAACTCATACGCTTTGCTCCTGATGCCGCTCACTAACCAAATGGGAAATTTGTTCGTGATTGCTGTAGCTGGGCTGGGCGGTTGGTTGGCATTACAAAACCTGGTTACAGTTGGCACCATTGTTACCTTCATCAGTTACGGAAGAAGCTTTATTAATCCCCTACGGCAATTGGCCAATATGTACAATTCGATCCAGGCTGCTTTGGCCGGCGCAGAACGGGTCTTTGAGATTCTTGACTTACCGCCGGAACCGGATGTACTCCCAGGCATGCCGGTGCCGGAAAAGGTAGCTGGACAGGTCCGGTTCGAAAGTATCAGCTTCAGCTACGTGGAAGGGGCGCCGGTGATAAAAAATTTGACTCTGCAAGCTGATGCCGGGCAGACGGTCGCCCTGGTTGGTCCGACTGGAACAGGCAAGACTACTGTAGTTAACTTATTGACCCGCTTTTATGAGACAGACACTGGTAGGATTGAGATCGACGACTGGGATATCCGGCAGATCCCAAAAGCTTTTCTCCGCCGCGAGCTAGGCATTGTTCTGCAAGATACTTTCCTTTTCTCAGCCTCGGTCATGGATAATATCCGTTACGGGCGCCTGGATGCAACAGATGAAGAAGTCATCCAGGCTGCCAAAATGGCTGACGCCGATCACTTCATTCGCCAGCTTTCCCACGGCTACCAGACGTTGTTATCGGAACGCGCCAGCACCCTCAGCCAGGGTCAGCGCCAGATGCTGTCGATCGCCCGTGCCATCCTGGCTGATCCTGCCATCTTGATTCTTGACGAGGCTACCAGCAGCGTAGATACGCGCACGGAAGCGCGTATTCAGGAAGCGCTTTTGCGTTTGATGGAAGGACGGACTTCTTTTGTGATTGCCCATCGCTTGAGTACCATCCGGGATGCCGATCGAGTTGTGGTAATTCGGAACGGCGAGCTGATTGAGCAAGGTACTCACCAGAGTTTGCTCGAGAAGCGGGGTTTTTACCACCATTTATATCTGAGTCAGTTCAAAGGGGAAGAAATATAGGTAGCTGATGGTGAAGTTAATTATTAGCGATCAAAATCGCTATTGTCGGGAATTTCGTCCGTATCGGTGACCGGACTATCATCTAAAGGGACACTGCCTGTCTCAAGGCTGTGGGTGGAGACCCGGTAATGCCCATGTAAATCATCCTGGACAGTGCCTTTCCACAGCGGCACACCGTCAAAATAAGCGGCACGCCCAATCATATGGGCTGCTACTGGCGCAGTTAAGAGCAGAAAGATGATAATTGCCACAGCTCGAGTAGCAATGCTGAAATTATTGAAGTGGATTGCAGCTCCAAGTAGAATCATCCCGGCGCCTAAGGTTCCCGCTTTAGCTGTAGACGACATGCGCAGAAACAAGTCGGGCATGCGCAATAGGCCCAGCCCAGCTAGTGCCATGAAGAATGCGCCCCCCAGCATCAGCGCCATCACCAGAATGTCACGCAGCATTACATTCTCCTCTCCAGGTAATATGCAAAAGCCACCGTTCCCAGGAAGGAAATCATGGCCAGGATAATGGCGACATCCAGAAAATTAGGCTGGTTGAAGCGCACCGCGTAAGCCACAATAAAGCCCATGGCCAGGACGCTGATCAGGTCCAGGGCGATCACCCGGTCAGGCAGGTAGGGCCCACGCACCAGGCGGATAAACACACTGATGAGACCGATGGAGAGCAGGAGCAGGATGACATTCCACAAGATATCGTTCATGACTCGAACAACTCCTTTAGCCGCCGCTCATAACCCTCGAGTAATTCCTTCCTGAATTGCTCAGGGTCGTCCAGGTACACTGTATGGATAAAGAGAATTTGCCGGTCAGTGGAAATGTCCAGGCTGAGCGTTCCCGGGGTCAGGGTCATCATGTTTGCCAACAAGATGATTGCCGATTCGGATTTCAAGATCAATGGTACAGCTACTACTGCGGGCCTCAACTGCATGCGTGGGGAGAGGATGATACTTGCCATGCGAATATTGGCGCGCAGGAGATCCGATAGGAAAACGCCAATCAGGCCAAGGAGCAGCGGTATCTGCTTGAAGTACTTATTCTGCCTGCCCATCCGAGTGGATATCCATAGTACCAGGTAGCCTAAAGCAAAGCCGAAGAGCAGATCCACCGGCCCAAAACTGCCGGTGAGCGCTGCCCAGGCAATTGCCAGCAGTACATTGAGTAAGAGCAGGCTCATGGTAGCACTCCCAGGATTGCCTGGATATAACCAGCTCGATCAACTAGTTGGGCAGCGGCTTGACCAGCCAGTTGGTACAACGGCTCGGCCAACAAGCCCGCCAACACCGAGAGGAGCACCAGAGCGGTGGTTGGGACCCACAGCCAGGCGGAGACGGGATGGTGTGTGTTGGGCGCGGTCTGGTTCTTCTTCTCCTTCCAAAAGGCCTCGTTCCACACTTTGGTCATCGAATACAGCGTCATCAGGCTGACTGCCAGGCCAACAGCAACGAACAGGTATTGCTGCAACTTAAAACCAGCTGTCACCAGCGCCAGCTTGGCGAAAAAGCCGGACAGGGGCGGTAGACCAGCCAGGGATAGAGCCGGAAGCAGGAAGAGCAAGGCCACTCCGAAACGTTGAGAATAAATGCCTCCCAATTCCTTTAGGTGAAGAGACCCTTCCATTTTTTCGACAATTCCGGCCACCAGGAATAACGATGTCTTGGCCAGGATCACATGCACCATGAAGTAGATACTGGCTGCCAAAGCTGCCTGGCTGAACAGGCCGAGGCCCATCAGCAAGTAACCGATCTGGCTGATGATATGAAAAGAGAGCAAGCGACGGAAATCCATTTGGGCGGCCGCGCCAAACACCCCGGTGACCATGGTAAAACCGGCTATTACCAGGATCAAGGTGTGCGTATAGCCGGCGTCCTGCACAAATAGCAGGGTGAAAACCCGAAACAAAGCGTAAACGCCTACCTTGGTTAAAAGTCCCGAAAACAGGGCCGTGATTGTGACGGGTGGTGTGTGGTATGAAGCCGGCAGCCAGAAGAAGAGCGGGAAAATGGCTGATTTAATTCCAAAAGCGATCAGGAATAAAAATGCTACCAGGGTGACCTGGTTGCCTGGTTCAATTTTGGGCAGTCGCTGTGCCAGGTCAGCCATGTTCAATGTGCCCGTTAGGTTATATAGCAGCCCGACTGCCGAGAGGAATAGCGTGGAAGACAGCAAGTTGAGGATCACGTACTTGATTGCGCCTTCGATTTGGGGTTGCTCACCACCCAGGGCAAGCATTACGAAGGAGGCCATCAGCATGACCTCGAACCAGACATACAGGTTGAATAAATCGCCGGTGATGAACGCGCCGTTGACGCCCATCAGGAGCAAGAAAAACAACGGGTAATATCCGAAACTGACTCGAGCGGGATCGATCGCAGTTTGGCTGTAGGCCACCACGGCCAGGGCAACAATGGCTGCCAGCGTCACCATGATTGCGCTGAGCAGATCTACCACCAATACAATCCCGAATGGCGCTGGCCAGTTGCCAACTGCCAGGTGCAGGATGCCATCGGGTTGTACTTCAAAGAGTAGCCAGGCGGCTGTTCCAAGCTGGATAACCGCTCCGGACAGGCTGACTGCTTTCTGCAGGCGCGCCGATCGCCAGGCAAGTAGGTTTAAAATGCCGATCAGGAGCGGTAGCAGGATCGGCAAGACGATCACAGCGGCTCCTCCATTAATTCTTCCTCGCTGGCAATCTCTACCTCAACACAAGGTACATCAGTGCAACGCATTTCATTTAAGTCGTCTGTCCCCAGGGTGCTGTAGACCTGGCGCATCAGCACGACTGCAAATGCAGTCAGGCCGAAACTGATAACAATCGCGGTCAAGATCAATGCTTGGGGTACCGGATCGGCAGTAACTGCAGGTGGCTGCTGACTGCCGGCCGCAATCAGCGGTGGCCGGGCTGGGATCAGGTCGGCTGAATTGAATAGCAGCAGATTGACCGCATAGCTGAGCAGCAGCAGCCCAACCAGGATCTTCACCAGGCTACGGCGTAAAATCATATAGATTGCTGCCGCAAAGAGCGCTCCAGCGGTAACTGCTAATAGGATAACCATCTTACTCCTCAGCCAGGGTGAGCAATATCCAAACCACTACGCCGATGACTGCAAAATACACCCCCGTGTCAAAGAGGAGCGGTGTACCCACCTTTCCTATCACCGGGAGCGGGGTTTT
>CAZAGA010000077.1:0-11807 GCA_964484335.1 uncultured Anaerolineaceae bacterium | reverse complement strand
TGGCTCGTGCAGCCGACCCGAGGCAGAAC
Organism: uncultured Anaerolineaceae bacterium; assembly: GCA_964484335.1. GTDB lineage: Bacteria > Chloroflexota > Anaerolineae > Anaerolineales > UBA4823 > CAZAGA01. Next base: position 11,778 of record CAZAGA010000077.1, on the reverse strand, counting down.
GAGCAGCCCTTGACCGTGCAAGCACGGTACGGCCTCTGCTTGGCCTTGCTCCCGGCGGGGGTTGCCTGGCCGCTGGCATTGCTGCCAGCGCCGGTGAGCTCTTACCTCACCTTTTCACCCTTACGCTTGCGCGCGGTTTGTTTCTGTGGCCCGATCCCGCAGCTTACGCCGCCCCGGGGGTTACCCGGCGCCGTGCTCTATGGAGTGCGGACTTTCCTCTATCGCTCGCCTGAGGCAAGCAACAGCGATCGCCCGACCGGCCTGGGGAATCCACTATACCATAAAAAAATCGGCGCTGAACGCCGATTTTTTTATGGGAGAGGTCAAGCGACCTGCATGTCAACTCGCTGCTTGCGGATGTGCATTGGCTTCGGGTTGACCAGGACCAGGTTGACCAGATCTTCAGGAACATCCACCAGCGAGTGCTGGTCCTGGATGTGAATTTTTCCGATCCGGCTACCGGGGATGCGGGCATGAGCGGCAATCGCTCCGACCACATCGTTTGGGCGCAGACCATGCTTGCGGCCGATATTCAGGCTCAGGCGGACCATGCCGGGCTCGTGCGAAATGGTCGCAGCCGGACCAGCGGCCAGGCTCTCGCGGCGAGACTTCCCGCTACGCAGGCCACGCTCTGGGCGCAGGTCGACCACCGGGCTGACCGGGGCAATCGGGCGCTGCTTTTCGTCGGCGCGGGCGATTTTTACCGCCGCGGCGGCGATTTCCAAGGGATCATAACCTTGCTCCACCAACGACTCGACGATTTCGCGCTCGCGCTTATAGCGGCTGCGCCCCAGCCAAACCACCATCTGGCGCACTAGATTTTCTTCACGATGCGCCAGGATGTCAGCCTCGCTCGGCAGCTCAAGCGCGCTCAGTTTCTGGCGGGTGAAAGCTTCGATCTGGCGCAGGTATCGCCGCTCTTGAGGGGAAACCAGCGAGATAGCGATGCCGGTTTTCCCGGCCCGGCCGGTGCGGCCAATACGATGAACGTAGATTTCCGGATCAGGCGGTAGCTCGACGTTGAAAACATGCGAGATGTCTTCGATATCCAGGCCGCGCGCGGCTACATCGGTGGCGACCAGGACCTTGATCTTATTCTGGCGGAAACGTCCCAGGGTTTGCTCGCGCGCTTCCTGGGTCAGGTCGCCATTGAGCACTTCGGCCGGAAAGCCGCGGGCGTTGAGCTCATTGGCCAGCTCGCCAGTCGCCTGGCGGGTGCGCACAAAGATCAGGGCGCTGGTGATCTCTTCGACCTCAAATAAACGAGTCAGGGCAGCGCCTTTATCCCTGGCATTGACCCAATAAAAGCGCTGTTCGATCAGCTCAGCGGTGATTTTTTCGCCCCGGATGGCGACCGTCTGAGGGTCGTGCAGGTAACGCTCAGCCAGGCGGCGGATATCGGTCGACAGGGTGGCCGAGAAGAGCGCGGTCTGGCGGGTCTCCGGCGTGGTGCTCAGGATGGCTTCAATATCTTCGATAAAGCCCATGCTGAGCATTTCGTCAGCCTCATCCAGCACGACGGTGCGAACCTGGCTGATATCCAGCAGATCCTTCTGCATCAGGTCGAGCAACCGGCCTGGGGTGCCGACCACGATGTCCACACCCTGCTTGAGGGCGCGGATCTGGGGGCCATAAGGCTGGCCACCATAAACGGCCAGGACGCGGATAGAACGCCCCTTACCCAGGTCATTGATCGCCTGGGCGACCTGCAACGCCAGCTCACGCGTCGGGGCCAACACCAGCCCCTGGACACGGTCATGTCCGGCAGTTAAATTTTGCAGCATCGGGAGAGCAAAGGCGGCGGTCTTGCCAGTGCCGGTCTGGGCCTGGCCGATCACATCCCGACCTTCGATCATCAGGGGAATTACAGCGCTCTGAACGGGCATCGGCTCAAGATAGCCGAGCGCGAGGACGGCCTGCACCAACTCTGGGTGCAGGTTTAGTTCATCAAATGCGGTTGTCATCAAAACTCCTATCAAGATAATTGGAACGTTTTGATGACTCCGCACCACTGCCCAAGGATGTCGCCTGGGTACCTGGGGGTTCCTCGCGGATCCGCCCAGCCTGGCGACAAAAATGCCCGACCAGCAACCGTCGGGCAATCATTCGGAGAACTCAAAACAATTCCCTATTTTACAAGATGTGCATTTTACCACAAATCTTCAAAATACAGATTGGATTTGGGCGAATTCTTGCCGAAATCTAATCTACTTTTCGATTCTTTCCTTGCAGATAAGCTCGCTCTCAGGTATAATACCGCACGCAAGTCCGGGCGCGTAGCTCAGCTGGTTAGAGCGCACGGTTCACATCCGTGAGGTTCGGGGGTTCGAGCCCCTCCGCGCCCACCAGGGCTGCATCCAAATGGGCTGTCCAAATCATCTGATCTGGACAGCCCATTTGCTTATTCTGAAGTCTTGCTGGCGCGCATCTCAACCTGGGTAATGCTGACGTAAGGCTGGCCCTGCTTGCGAAAGGTCAGGATTTCTGGATGGACGATCGAATAGTCATCCATACCTTTGGTGTCCCAGGTCACCCGGCCTTTGTTCCAGACTGCGCGCAAGAAGGAACCACGCACCGAGGCGCCATTTTGGAGGACATCCTGCTTAATCTCTTCTTCCAGGGCGGCGATTTTTAGGTCAACCACTTCCAGGCGCGGCTCAAACTCGGCTTCGATTTCGGCGATGCGGGCCCTGATTTCAGGGGTAAGGATCTGGTCAATTAGCTCTTTTTTCTCAAGCTGGAGGACTTCCTTTTCGGCCTGAAAATTAGCCAGTTGGTCAAGCTTGCTGCGAATGTCGTCGGTCATGTCTCTCTCCCTGCCTGGTAAAGAAATACCATCCGGCCTTGCCCGGGGGGCGGTTCGGCTTTACAATCATTTATACCATCAGAGTTCCGCTCCACCCGGAGGAAATTCCAATGAGCGATACTACACTGTATAAAAAATTGAACTTGAAGCCGGGGCAGCGTGTCCTGCTGCTCGACCCACCGGCTGGCTACGCCACGCGGCTGGCCGAGGCGCAGCCAGAGCTGGCTGCAGTGGGTCAATACGATTTTGTCCAGCTGTTTGTTCCAGACAGCTCTGCACTGGCCGCCCGTTGGCCAGAGGCCCTGGCAGCGCTCGGGCCACAGGGTGCGCTGTGGATTTGCTATCCAAAGATCCAATCCGGGCTGCACTCCGACCTGACCCGGGACGCCGGCTGGGAGCCTGTTTTTAAGGCCGGCTATCGCCCGGTGACACAGATCGCGATCGACGAGACCTGGTCCGCGCTGCGCTTCAAGCCGGCTGCCTTCAACTCTGAGGCGGAACAGGTGGATGCCTTGTTCAGCGGGAAAAAGGCCGCCCTGCGACCGGTTTATGAAAAAATTCTATCCGCCCTCCAGCCAATCGGTGAGTTTACCATTCAGCCACGCCAGGCGTACATTGGCCTGGCCCGCCAGCAGCAGTTTGCAGCGGTCAAACCCAGCTCACCCACCCGCCTGGATCTGGGGCTGCGGTTGAAAGACCCGGCTGCCTCGTCCCGGCTGGAACCCGCCCAGGGCGTTGGCGGCGGCTCAATCAACTTTAAAGTCAGCCTGCATTCGCCGGAGGAGGTCGACGCGCAAGTGGTTGAGTGGCTGAAGCAAGCTTACGAAAGGGCTCGCTGAACCATGACTGCTCCGATCCTCTCCATTATTGGCAAGTCCAACAGCGGAAAGACCACCCTGCTCGAAAAGCTGATCCCTGAGCTGCGAAGGCGCGGCTACCGGGTGGCAACAATCAAACATCATGCTCACGCCGGGTTTGAGATCGACCAACCGGGAAAAGACACCTGGCGGCATGCCCAGGCTGGCAGCCAGGTGGTGGTGATCACCGCGCCAGAAAAGCTGGCCCTGATCGAGCAGCTCGACCACGAACTGAGCCTGGATGAAGTCGCCGCCCGGATCGATGGGGTGGACATCATCCTGACGGAAGGCTGGAAGCTAGCCGGCAAGCCGGCGATTGAGGTGCTGCGTAAGGCGCGCAGCCAGGAGCCCGTCGGGGACCCGGGACACCTGATTGCTTTTGCCACCGACCTGCCCCTGGAAACCGACCTGCCCGTCTTCGATTTAAACGATATCCCGGCGATCGCCAGGTTTATCGAAGACCAATTCCTGAAATAATTAGACAATATAGTTGTTGTTTCCTACAACGTCAGCGACTGGCAGCGCGCCAAGACCTTTTATGGCGATACGCTCGGCCTGCCGGTGGCTTTTTTATTTCCAACGAAATCGGCTGAATGGAATCTGGCGAGCAAGAAGGTACGCACCTGGCAATTAATCGCTGGGAAGGTCCGGGCGGATTTTCGGCCGGGTCCGGTGGGGCAACGGTGGTGTTTGCTGTCGACGATGCCGCCCAGGCCGTGGCCGAGTTACGCCGGCGGGGGGTGAAATGTGATGACCCGGTGGGAATCCCGGAGATGGTAACTTACGCGACGTTTTATGACCCGGACGGCAATCGCCTGCAACTGGCCGGGCCGCCGCCAAAGTAACCCCCCGTTATGGCATAAACTGGCAGTAATCAGATGGTAAATACTTCTGACATTCACCTGAAGGCACCCAGCCAGACACACGCTGTTTAGCTTGGGCGATCAATTCATCAATCTTCAATAAGTAAATATGCATAGACCCATCTTCGCCAATTACCGCCAGGCGACTTTCGTCAGGGCTAAGCGCTAAACCTGTAATTGGAGATGACTGGCTAACCAGAGTGAGTCTCTCCTCACCGCTTTGCGCATCCCAAATTTTTACTGTCCCATCCTGGCTACCCGTAATGATTTGTTGACCAGCCTGGCAAAAATAAATTGATTGGATCGGTCCTTGATGCCCGATCCAGGAAGTCAGTACCCGGCCGGAATTGACATCAACGATAGATACGACTCCGCTGAAAGTGCCAACAACCAGCCTGTCGCCACCCGGGTTAAAAGCGACTGACGTAGCCTGTCCCACTCGGGATGGGATTTCCAGACGCAGAGACCCATCGACCACATCCCAGATTTTTACCTTTGGGCCCCCTGCAGTGGCTACCAGCCTACCGTTGGGGCTATAGGTAAGGCCGATTGGCTGGAAGACTTGAACAGTCTCCGAAAAAGCCTGCATCGAGCGTAATTCCAGGCCAGTTTTTGCATCCCAGGTTTTTAACAGACCGTCGTATCCCAAGGTTGCCAATTGGATACCGGCTGGGTTATACGACAGATCCCCAATTTCCCTGGTATGGCCAGTCAAAGTTAAGATTTTTTCAAGACTGGCTAAGTCGAAGACATCTGCTTCATACCCTCCGCTCGCTGTCGCAAAGAAGCTACCATCCGTACTGAAGGCAATACTCCCGGTTTGATAACCGGATTGGTTGGCTGGTAATGTGATAAGTCTCACCCCCGTAGCAATATCATAAATATTATCAGGCTGGCCGACACCACTGACTGCCAATTGCCGCCCATCCTCATTGAAGGCTACACTCGTTAACCGGCCGAATTGGCTGAATGCGAAGCCTTCATGGTTACCCTCAGGCGTTAGATCCCACAACCGAACCAGCCCATCATTTCCACCTGTGATGAGCTGTCTCCGGAAAGGAATAAATGCGAGATCATTAACCCCCCCAGCATGCCCACTCAGCTTTCGCAGTTCTTTTCCCGAAGAAGCATCCCATAAAATAACTTGACTATCGTTGCCTCCCCCTGCGACAATCTCCCCATCCAAACTATACTCGACCGACCGGGTAGCACCCTTGATTCCATTAAGCAAGTCCAGGCTCTTCCCGGTTTTCCAATCCAGGATTTCCACCCCCGAATCCACAGCCACAGCGAGGGTAAAATCCCTGGGATTGAAACTGCCCGCTGCGGCTCCATATGGAGATGAAACCAAGGTAAGGATTTTCCTTGAACTTTCTAAATCCCAAAGTTGAGTTTCACGATCCAGGTTGGTTAAAAGATATTTGCTATCCCGGCTGAAAGCAATTAAACGGCCTGGCAAATCGCCAGATTTACCAATCGATAGCAAGCGCTTACCACTTTGCCGGTTGAAAACTTGTGTCGTACCATCGGCAAGTGTCATAGCCAGGAGCCTAAAATCCGGACTAAGGTCACTAGTCTCATATAACTTGAAGTCGAATTCCAGGTGAGTCACCTCGGTAATTTGTTTCGTATTGAAATCCCAAGAAATCAACTTGGTTCTCCCTTGTTGATCTACCTGTAAAACAGCCAGACGGTCGGAAACAGGCCAATTATTGCTAGCGAGAACTCCTTGCACCTGGAACAGACGTTCCCCTGTGTTTTTATCCCAGGCTTCAGTAAGGTAATTTTCCTCGTCATCCAGGCTTGATGCAGCAATCAGGCCAAGCGGGCAGGCCACCACCCTACTGATCCGGTGATTTTTTGCTGGGAATAATCGCACTAACCTCTGCGCCTGGAGGGATTGGTGAAGTGCATTCTCTGCTTCCAACGTATAAGAAGTACGGAGAGCCTGGAGTGCCTGGAGTAGACCGCGTTGTGGATCGAGTTGGTTATTACTGATGGCTGAAGCAGCAAACTCGCGCGAAATCGCCAGGTTAGCCTGGACCTTACGGAGACGGCTTTCTCGTACCACCAGGCCACCTAGAACAAGCACCAGGAGCAGTAAACCAAATAAGCCTGCGCTTATCCACCGCAATCGCGATGCAGCTGCGGCCTGTTGCTCTGCCCTGTGGCATTCGGCCAGAGCCAATTCCTGCGCGGCCCTAATCACTTGTTGGTTCGCAGCCTCCTGTCGGCGAATCTCCAGTTCTTGCAGGTTTTTTGAAGCAGCCAGGAATTCTTCTTCCAGATGGGGGAGTTCTCCGGGATGCATTTCAGCCCATTCCAAAGACTGAGCCAAACGTATCCCTCGATAAAGCTCGCCCGGATCCTTTTCTAGGTCGTCCCATTCCCTGGCTGCCTCGCTAAGCCGGTTATAGTTGTGCAAACCTTCGCGATCTTCAGCCAACCAGCTTCGCAAAGTCGGCCACTCACGAATCAAAGCCTCGTGCGCCACTACCACTTCATTCTCGCTAATAGTTACCAGACGAGCCTCGGCCAGGATATTCAAGACTTGCTCCAACGCCTGGCGCTTTCCCAGGAGAGACACCAAATCATCATATTCCACCCGCCGACATGTGTCTGGTACACCATCACCTAACCAGGTAAGACGAACAAATATTGTCCTGGCCAGAAGCTGTTGATCAGGATCCAGGTTGGTGTAGACCTGTTCGGCCGATCGCGCAATAGCATGATGAATCCCACCTGCTTCAGCATAGCCCGCTAGAGTGAGTAAATTACCCTTTCTTCGTTTCCAGGTTTCTAATAAAGCCTGGGAAAGTAATGGTAGCGCCCCAGGTTCCATCCCAAGGTCGTGCATGATGACATCTACCAACCCAGGTTCGAAATCATAACCGGTTTGCTGGGCTGGACTTTCTATCGCCCTTCGCTGCTCAGAAGCATTCATTGGTCCAATATATTCCTGAGCCCCGGTTATAACCTGCCTCAGGTTTTCATATGGGGTAAGGTGAGAATAATAATCCGCCCGTAAAGTTAGAACTACCTTGATCCGATCGCAATCCAGCGCTGTTAAGAGGTTATCAATAAAACAGCGACAATCGATTTCCGAGTGGCATAATAAAAAAATTTCCTCAAATTGATCCACAACCAGAAAGAGCCGGATTTGGTGTTTATCCAAGAATAATCTCAAGCTGCGTGAATCTTTCCGCATATCGTCCAGTAGTGTAACCGCGGCTGTTACAGATTCAACACTCTGGGTCAATTTTGTCGCCAGGTTTTCTAAGGGGTATGGTCCTGGAGTTAGCAAGCAAACCTCAGTCCCTGCCCAGTCAGATTGATCACGGGTTTGGAGAATATTAACCACCCTTCGTATCGCAGGTACCAACCCAGCTCTTACCAGTGAAGATTTACCACTTCCCGAAGCGCCTAAGATGGCAAGGAAATTATCTCGTGGAGAAATTTCATCGTCGGAAATTCCCAGGCGTTTTAAGAGTTTAGCAATTATTTTCTCGCGACCAAAAAACAAGGTAGCATCGCCCTCATCATAATGTTGCAGGCCTCGGTAAGGAGCGACCTGTTCAACTGCAGCCACTGGTGGAATTAGCGACCAAACCTGATGCGCAAAAGCGCTCCCGGTAGAAGGATGAAATTTCCGATCGATCAGCGGATGTTCCCATTCGGTTAACTGGTGAAATAGCTTCAGAGTTTCCTCGGAAGGCTCCACCCCTAATTCTTGAAGTAAGGTTTCATAACACCGATGGAATACCTGGCTTACCCCTCCCAAATCCCCGACTCCAGCATATGCCCGCATCATCGCACGAAAAACTGGCTCAGAAGGGCCAAGCTGCTTCAATCCACGCTCGCCCCAATCCAGGACATCCCTCCAGGACTGTGTAAGCACCAACCGATCGAGAAGCAAGTTCAGGCGAGTTTCGAAGATTGTCCGGAGATGCTCACGCTCTAAGATGACCCAGTCATCATAAAAACCAGGCAGCAGCTCGCCCTCATACACGGAGAGGATCTGGATTAAACTTTCTACACTCCAATTTACAGGTAGTTTTTGTTTAAATACCTGGACATCGATCAAAACCTGTGGGTCGATCGAAATGGATATCTGGATATCGTCGCTTCTTAAAAAGCTTTGCTCAGGAAATTCTTTCCGAATTTGCCATAATACCCAGCGTAAATTTCGACGGGCATCGGCTTCTGAAATCGCAGGCCAGAGCATCCCAGCCAGCTTTTCCCGACGGTGACCAATTCCAGCATTTATCGCCAAGTATGCGAGTAGAGATTGCGCCTGGCGCGAGTGAATTACGAGCAACTCATCGTTGTCTCGTAACTCAAACCGCCCAAGCAGGCGAATTTCATAACCCAAAAAACTCACCACCTCCCCGTTTAATATTCCAGGGGTCGCGTGGTGTAAGCATGAAAGCTGAGCAACGAGTCATTTTTATTATAACAAAGAAAGAAATTAAATCAACCAGCCAGAAAATAAAAATAAACGATAAAACAACGCTAAGCATACTTTAAAAAGCGCAGGAGCGATAAGATAGATTCAATCCGGTAAATCTTTAGATAGTTGAAGGAGATAATGCCATGAAAAAAACGACTTACACGATCCTGACCATCGTTATTTGCCTGGCCGTGGTCGCTGGGTTAGCATTTCTGGTCTTCCACGAACCGAGCACAGCAAGTCGTTCCGAGATGACCCAGGGAGTTGGAATGGGAGATGTGCAACGCTATAACAGCCAAATTCCGGCGCGTCACATCATGGAGAATAACCCGTGGAAGGCCTCGGGAATGGGTGACCTGCGCGCATATGAAGCCAAGTCATTAGCGCCAGCAGCTGGCAAAGCAGACACACAAAATTCCACGAGCCCTGGTATGGGAGATTTGCATCGATTCGAAGCCCAAGGAGCAGCCTCACCATAAGGGCGCCTCGGAGTGTTGTCCGGCCGGGTTGTTAAAAGTGGACCACGCCGGTTGAGATCTCAGATTGATTTTGAGCGCCGGTACGGCTCGACCCAAAAAGCCCCCAGGCGGCAGAATTCGATCACTTCAGCAATCGCCCCGATACTCGGCCGGTTGCGCAGCAGCTCGCTGGCAGGTTCGAATAGGTAATAGGACGGCGGGACGCGCAGCGGTTCATATTCGAAAAAAGCCTGGTCGAGGGCATCGGCCAGGTTTAGAGCATCCTCCAGGATCACCAGGCGGCCCGACCCGGCTGGCTCGACCGGGCTATCGAAAGCAGACAGCTCGTAATCATAGCCATCCAGGGGGATTTCCAGGTCTTGCCAGTTCTCAAAGACCAGCGAGCCGATCGGGGTCCAACCGTAGAGATCCGCCAGCTCCAGGATGCCGTACCAGGCTGTGTGCGTCAGGTACAAGACCTGGTTGGGGTGTCTTTGGTTGCGCAACGTTACTGCCACCGCTAAATCTCCAGCTAATCTTGAGTTTATAAAAACCGGCTAAGCCGGTTTTTATAAACCACTCGAGGTAAAAATAGAGCGGAAGGAATTTTACCATGACCTGCCGCCAGGCCAGCCGGGAGTATTATCCCTTCAGCGCACCAGCCATCAACCCGCGCAGGAAATAACGACCGAGGAAGATGTACACCAGCAGAGTCGGCAAAGCAGCCAGCAGCGAGCCAGCCATCTGCACATTCCAGGCGATGATCTGGCTGCCAGCCATGTTCTGCAAGGCAACCGTGACCGGCCATTGGGTGTTGCCGGTCAGGATGACGGCAAACAGAAAGTCGTTCCAGGCCGAAGTGAACTGCCAGATCAACACGACCACGAAGGAGGGCGCCGAGATCGGCAGGAAGATGTTGCGGAAGGTGCTGAACATTCCGGCGCCATCAATCCGGGCGGCTTCGACCAGCTCCTTGGGCACGGTCATGTAGTAGCCATAGAAAGTCAGGGTGGTGATCGGAATGCCATAAATGACATGCGCCACGATCAAACCCCACATGCTGCCCGCCAGGCCGACATTCTTCATAAACACGGCCAGCGGGATCAAGATACTCTGGTAAGGGATGAACATCCCAAACAGGAGCAATGGAAAGATCAGGGTCGAGCCGCGGAAGCGCCAACGCGCCAGGACAAAGCCGTTGATCGAGCCAACCACCGATGAGATCAGGGCCGCTGGCACAACCATCCGCAGGCTGTTCCACAGGTGCGGTTTCAGCTTGGCAAAAGCTTCCAGGTAGTTATCGAAGGCTAAGCCGCGCGGCAAATCCCACATCGTCTGCAGGCTGACTTCGTCAAAGGCCTTGAAACCAGTCACCAGCATGACGTAGAGTGGCATCAGGTAGAAAACCGTCATAAAGATCAGCGGGATGTATAACAAGTAGCGCGTTTCGAAGGAAAAGCGTGGCCGGGCAGTTTTCTTGGGGGGAAGGACAGCAGCCTGGGTGCTCATGCTTCATGCTCCGATCGCAGAGAGTAGTAGAGGTAAGGAATAATCAGCACCGCCACACTGATCAAGAGCAGGATGCCGATCGAAGCGCCGCGCCCGTAAAACAGGCCATCAAAAGTAGTCTGCCACATGTAAATCGCCGGCACATCAAGGGGCAATTGTTTGCCAGCAACCGCCACAATCAAGTCGAAAACTTTAAGAGAAATATGACCGAGGATAATCACTGCGCTGAGCGTCACCGGCCAGAGCAGGGGCAGGATGATGCTGGTATAAATTTTCAACTCGCTGGCGCCATCGACCCGCGCCGCCTCGCGCAACTCATCCGAGACCGAGCGCAGGCCGCCCAGGTAGAGCGCCATGGTATAGCCGGACATCTGCCAGATCGCCGCCAGGGCGATCGCGGCCATGCCCCAGGTCGGCGTGAGATGCCATTTATTCATCAAAAATTCCAGGCCGAGATTCTGAAAGACCAGGTTTATGCCGCTCACCCGGCCAGCTTCAAGGGCCGGGTTCATCAGCCAGCGCCAAACCACGCCGGTCACAATGAACGAGATCGCCATCGGGAAGAGGAACAGGCTGCGGAAGAAGGCTTCACCAGGCAGGTGCTGGTCGAGCAAGATCGCCAGGGCCAGGCCGATCAGCAAGGAGCCCAGCACAAAGACCAGGGTGAAGACCACCGTGTTGCGGATGTCGATCATGAAACGCGGGTCGTTGAACAGGTTGAGATAGTTTTTCAAGCCAACGAAAGTGTAATCCGGGGTCAGGCCTTTCCACTGGCTCAAAGAGACCCGCACCGACCACAGTATAAAACCATACACAAAGATAGCCACCGCTGCCA
>CAZAGA010000076.1:9194-11820 GCA_964484335.1 uncultured Anaerolineaceae bacterium | reverse complement strand
AGAAAATGTCCCCCGCAGTTCGCGAAGCTGCCAGCATCCCCTGGACAATTAGCTTACCGCTGGTGATCTTAGCCGCCGGGGTGATCGTGTTGGGGCTGTGGCCAAGCCTGCTGCAAGGTTTGACCAGCGCGGCCGGAAGCGCCATCCTGCAGGCGTTTGGAGGTTAATTCATGTCACTGCTCCTTACCCCACCGCTGGCTTTCCTGGTCTTCCTCGGACTCAGTTTGCTGCTTTACGCCGCCGGCCGCTTCCTGGCGGGACCTGGCGAGGCCTCCGCGCTAAAATCGAGCTTATATTCCGGCGGCGAAGCGCCCGAAACAACCGCCGGCGCGCCCGGCTACCGGCCCTTCTTCATCAGCGCGCTTTTCTTCGCCATCCTACACCTCGGCGTCCTGATGTTTGCTAACGGTGGTTTCACCTGGATGACCGGCACTTACCTGATCGGATTGATCGTTGCCCTGGCGGCTTTGGTACTTGGATAAAGGATTATCGGATGACAATGAACCTGGATCAAAACTGGACGCGTGTCGTCGAAGGGATTAAAAATTGGGCCCGGACGAATTCACCCTGGGCTATTCACTACAACAGCGGCTCATGCAACGGCTGTGACATCGAGATCCTGGCCACCCTGACCCCACGCTATGATTTAGAACGCTTTGGCGTCAAGCTACAAGGCAGCCCGCGCCATGCTGACATCCTGATCTGCACGGGCCCGGTTACCCGCCAATCACGCGAGCGGCTGCTGCGCATCTACGAACAGATGCCCAGTCCAAAATATGTGGTAGCTGTCGGCTCCTGCGGTATTTCCGGCGGTGTATTCCAGGGTTGCTATAACATCGTCGGGAGCATTGACGAAGTCCTCCCGGTGGATGCGTACATCCCCGGCTGCCCTCCGCGCCCCGAAGCCATTATCGACGGCGTGATCAAACTATTGCAAAGCAAGGCCGGGCAGTTAACTCACGCGCAGGAGGAGAGTAAATGAGCCCGGAACAGACCAACCCAGTCGAAAAAACCTCCGTGAACCCGTCTCTGGCTTCTGCGCAAGAACTGCTGTCCGTCTGGACAATTGAGACGCTCACACCCGAAATTGGCCGGCTGGACTTTGTGATCCAGCCCGCCGATTTACCAGCCGCCGCAGCTGCTTTGGCTGGCGCATCCTGGGGCTACCTGGCCGCCATCACTGGACTCGACCATGGCCCCGAAAAGGGCTTGATCGAAGCGCTTTATCACTTTTGCCGCGCTTCCAGCGTGGCCACCCTGCGGATCCGCGTGCCGCGCGAAGCCCCCAGCCTGCCTACCGTTTGCGATTCGATTCCCTCGGCAACGCTATACGAACGTGAGCTGATAGAAATGTTTGGCGTGCAGGTCGTCGGTACCCCCACTCCCGAGCGGCTGTTTTTGCCCGATGACTGGCCAGATGGCGTCTATCCCTTACGCAAAGACTATCAACACCAACCGATACCCCCCGAAGAGCGCAAACGCATCCGCGAGGAAGTCGCCGCTCCTAACAGCAAATTCAGCGTCCCGATCGGCCCACAGCATCCAGCGCTCAAAGAACCGGGGCGCTTTGAATTCGACGTGGACGGCGAAGTTGTCACCGGCGCCTCGGTCCGCCTGGGATATGTTCACCGTGGGATTGAAAAAGCCTGCGAAGAGCGCAACTGGACTCAATGTCAGTATCTGCTCGAACGAATCTGCGGAATTTGCTCCCACTCCCATGCTTATGCCTTCTGTCTGGGTGCAGAACAGCTGGCCGGCGTGGAAGTGCCGCCGCGCGCCCAGGCGATCCGCGAGCTGGTCGCTGGCCTGGAGCGCATCCACAGTCACCTGCTCTGGGTTGGAGTCACCGCCCATGAAGCCGGGTTTGATACCCTGTTCATGTATTCCTGGCGTGACCGCGAAACCGTCATGGACCTACTCGAGTCGTTCACCGGTAACCGGGTGAATTACTCCGTCAACATCATCGGTGGTGTGAAATACGACCTCGATGATGAACTATCGGGCAAAATCCGGCGGGGAATAGCCTTTCTTGAGCAGCGCAGCTATCACTACCTGCAGGTGGTTACCAAGGACGCCGCTTTCCTGCAGCGCACGCGCGGCGTTGGCGTGATTACTCCCGAAGAAGTTGAACGCCTCGGCCTGGTGGGGCCAACGGCCCGCGCCTCGGGCATCGGCCGCGATATCCGGGTGGAAGCGCCCTACGGCTCCTACCGCCGCTACCCGGTCAGCACCGTCCGCGAGACTGCTGGCGACCTGGAAGCTAAGTTCATCGTCCGGATCAACGAATTATTCGTGACCTACAAAGCCATCTTGGCAATCCTCGACAACCTCCCAACCGGGGAGTTGAGTGTGCGCGTCCCGCGCAAAATTCCAGCCGGCGAGACTATCAGCCGGGTAGAAGCGCCGCGCGGCGAACTGTTTTATTTCATCAAAAGCAACGGCGGAGAATTCCCCGAACGCGTTCGAGTCCGCACCCCCAGCATCAATAACTTTTCATCCGTGGTCAGCCTGGCCGTCGGCCACCAGTTGGCGGATGTCCCGCTGATCCTGGCTGGCATTGACCCCTGCTTTAGCTGTAACGATCGGTAGCGCGTATGACCGACATCCAAACCATTGTTGCCTTCTT